>CAZDYR010000462.1:0-2546 GCA_964509625.1 uncultured Smithella sp.
TCATCAAGCAGTTGATGCAGGGAAACCACTGCGCCGCTTTTCGGGTCGCGAGCGCCGAAGATCACCCGTGCGAGCCTTGCCTGCAAAATCGCCCCTGCGCACATGACGCAGGGCTCCAGGGTGACGTAAAGCTCCGCGCCGGTTAAACGGTAATTTCCAATCCGCTGACAGGCTTTGCGGATGGTCAGCATTTCCGCGTGCGCCGACGGATCGCAAAGCCTGATGGGTTCGTTATGGGCCTGCGCAATAATCCCGCCGTCTTGGACCAGCACCGCGCCGACCGGCGCTTCATCCCGCTCAAAAGCCTTCCGGGCCTCGTCGAGCGCAATTTTCATAAAGTCAATGTCGGTGAACATAAAAAAGCAGTCCTCTGTCGTGTCCGCTGTCACATTTCCGGCTACCATATTGTTGATTTTGAGGCAAATGCCGTATATGATTTTTCCCATGGACTCAAAGAAAATATTTCTGTGGCCTGTCATTATTTCTCTTATCGGACATGTGGCGCTGATTGCGGTGAGCAGTCTGGTTGACCTGCGCGAGAATGTCCGGGCCGCAGAATTATTCACCGTGCAGCTTGCCGCCCCCGAACCCGCCCCTCGGCCTGAGAAGGAAGAAAAAAAGGTTCAGGAACAAAAACCGATTCAATCAAGGGAGGAAAAGGCGGTTCCGCCGGGTGCGGAACGGGAGGACACGGTGAATATCGGCTCCTCCGACGTCAAATATGCCTCTTATCTGGCGGGGGTGAAAAAAAAGATTACGAGTGTCTGGAAGTATTATAAACACATGGAACAAGGGACGGTTGTGGTCAAATTTACCATTGACGCCAGCGGGTTGCTCACTCAGGCGGAACTAGCCTCGTCTTCCGGCTTTGAAAATCTCGATCGGGAAACGATAAAATTCATTCAAAGAGCCGCCCCTTTCCAGCCTCTTCCGGTCGAGTACAACCTGTCGCGACTGCACATCGTCGCGTCTTTCCTGTATCAATAATCCTGACCAGGCATGAAATCCGCAATCAGGATTCCGGCCCTTATCGTGGCGGGACAGAGTGTCTTTTAATGATCGCGGCGCACACGCACGGTCTTGTTTACGGATGGATTTCACGAATCTTATTTGACGCCTTTTTGAGCAGATCCGCGATTTCGGCCTGCTTTGCGACAGGCAGGGACTTCAGTTTCTCCAGGGTTGAGTTTATCTCCTTAAGGGATGCCGTCAAATCGGTCAGAAGCGGGGCGAAGTCGACCGGTCGGGCCGCGATTTCGGGCTGTTTGACGATCTGGGGCTGCGCATCGGGCGTGATCCGGATTTCTTCCAGATATTCCGGGATATCGACGCTGATGTCGAACTTATCCCTGATTAACGATGCCAGATGCTTCTGGGCGGATAATTCCCCATGGACGAGAAACACCCGCATGTTTTTGCTCTGAAAGCCGGAAAGCCAGTCGAGAAGCTGATCCCGGCCGGCATGGGCGGAAAATCCGTTGATGGTAAAAATTTTAGCCGCGACGGCGATCTCTTCATTAAAGATGCGGACTTTTTTTGCGCCGTCGACAATCTTTCGGCCGGGTGTGCCTTCCGCCTGGAAGCCGACAAAAACGACGCTGGCGCCCGGACGCCAGAGATTGTGCCGCAGATGATGTTTGATGCGACCGGCATTGGCCATGCCGCTTGCGGAAATGACGATGGCGGCTTCCTTTGTTTCATTGATGCGGATGGACTCTTCCGTGGACACGGACAGTCTCAGGTTGGGAAGTCCCAGGGGGTCTTCTCCGTTTTTCAAGAGCGTCTGGGTTTCGCTATCGAGGTAAGACCGGTAGCGGCGGAAGATTTCCGTGGCTTTGATCGCGAGCGGCGAATCCAGATAAATAGGCATGTCCTTGGGCATTCGCCCCTCACGGTACAGCAGGTGAAGCGAATAAAGAATCTCCTGGGTTCGTTCCACGGCAAATGCCGGAATAACCACCTTTTCCTTGTTTTGGTAGCTGTATCGAATGGCCTCGGCCAGTTCCTCCAGGCTTTCCTCCTCCCCTTTGTGGTTGCGGTTGCCGTAAGTCGATTCCATGAAAAGATAATCGGTCTGGCCAAGCGGGCTGGGGTCTTTCATCAATAGCTGATTCGGACGGCCGATGTCACCTGAAAAAACCAGCTTGATAACACGGCCGTCTTCCTGAATGGATAATTCCACAATGGCCGCACCCAGGATATGCCCTGCGTCCCGGAATTTAACGGTTATCCCTTGCTCGGGCTCAAAGACTTCGTCGTATCGGCGGGTTTGGATAAACGGCATCACCGCTTCCGCGTCTTTGGTTGTGTAAAGCGGCGTCGCTTCCGGTTGTAACCCTGTTCGCTGCATCCTTTTGTTTTTTCCCGCGGCTTCCACTTCCTGAATATGGGCGCTGTCGAGAAGCAGGATTTTCAAAAGGTCTCCGGTCGGTTCCGTAGCGTAAATGGGCCCGGAAAAACCATGCTTTGTCATGCCCGGCAACAGGCCCGAATGATCAATATGGGCGTGGGTTATGATAATAAACTTAATGTTTTCAGGATCATAG
>CAZDYR010000463.1:0-2543 GCA_964509625.1 uncultured Smithella sp.
GATTAACGTTCACGATGCCTGTCGCATCGGTGTGCAGACTGTTTTTAATATGCGGGTGGCCGGAGATAAGCAGCCCGTCCCGCTTATTCTTTTTAATCACGGCCCGGTCGTCGGCAATCCATCTATAACCTTCAGGAACAACCCGCATTGCGGCGGTCGTTTTTCCGATGCCGCTCGGCCCGGTAATCAGGATTCCCCCGCCCTGATGTTCCAGGACAACACCATGCACCGTAATACATCTTTTTATTTTTTCCTGAATGATTGCCTTGATCCGGCTTTCCAGAACATTTTCATGAAGGGGGGAAAACGCCATCGGCAGGCGATGTTGCTTAAATTTATTTTTCAGGAAATCCGGACGCCTCGCGCACTGAGCCAAAATCACCAGCATCGTTTTACAGGCAATCAGATGGTCAAGGTAGCCCTGTAATCGCGTGCCGCCGATCGCCTCAAGCCTTAAATACACTCTGGGTGAAAGAATCATGATCGCGTCATCCCGATGATGCGTCACGGTGATGTTTTGGCAGGTTTTTACAAAAGGCGTGATCAGGGTCTTTTCCCAGCCCCGCTTAGCCGCAATTTCCCTTATTCCCAGTGAGGGCAAACGATCCCGGAAAAAATCCGCCACGGTTACTTTTTTATGATGTTCGCTTGCAGCATTAGACGGAACAGGATTCATCTTGCTCAACGATCGCTTTATACAAGTCACTTGTTGACTCAGCGTCGAGAAGTAGTTTACGGAAATTGGGTGTTTTCAACATTTTGGAAATCTTGGCCAGGGCCTTTAAATGCTGCCCGGTGGAATTCTCCGGAGCCAGGAGCAGAAAAAAAAGATGAACCGGCCTGCCGTCTATGGAATCAAAATCAATTCCCCTTTTACTGCGTCCGAAAGCCACAACAAGTTCCTGGAGGTCCGAAACTTTGCCGTGAGGTATGGCGACACCATCCCCGATGCCCGTTGAACCAAGTTTTTCCCTCTGCTGCAGGATATCAATTGCTTTAGACTGGTCAATCTTCAAACCGTTTCTGATCATCACGTTAATCAATTCCGTCAGAACGTCTTTCTTGCTGTTGGACGAAAGACTTTCCACCAGAAATTCTCTCTTGAACATTTGCTCCAGTCGCATGTACCACACCTGATCTTAAAGTCTGAAACACTATGATAAGATCATCTTCAGATCGTTTGATGTGAAGATGATCTGTGAAATTGTCGGCCTGAGATGCCTCTACTGCAAAATCTAACTATTCGTTTCGATATGGGCAAAGTTGCCGTCATCAAGACGATGAACCAGACTGACCTTCTCCGAAGCCGTATCACGATAGATCAGAAAACGGGCTTTGCCGCCTTCCAGCTCCAGAACCGCCTCCTCCAGCGACATGGGCTTTAAGATGACCTTTCGGGTTTCGACCACTTTGGAGGCCGCATACTCCTCATCTTCCAGGCCTTCCGCAGATTTCGCACCGGCGTGGCGAATGCTTTTGGGTTTATGTTCTCTGTTTTTTTCACGCTGTTTTTTAAGTTGTTTTTCAATTTTATCAATACAGCTGTCCACGGCAAGATGCATATCCTTGGCTTCTTCTTTGGCGTTTACATTCCAGCCGTTGGCACTTAAGTTTATCTCCACGACATTTCGAAATTTTTCCGTTGAAAGGATAATATGGGCTTCGGCAGGCGCGTCAAGGTACTTTTTCAGTTTAATCATTCTTTCTTCAACATATGTTTTTTGCCAGTTCTCACCTTCACCTGTCCTGAACGTTACCGAAATATTCATTATGTTTCCTCCCTGATTAAATTGTGCAGCCGTAATGCTCTTTCATACCGGCAACAAAGGTTAAGTGGTATAGTGGCGCCGATACCAAAAGTCAACCGGAATTTCATGCTCCTTACTTATTAGATCGCCATTCCCTTAAGTTGACTTTAAAAATATTTTTTCCGCTTGGACGACGGTAATATACCAATCATTTCGCGATATTTGGCAACCGTTCGTCTGGCAATATCGATACCCTTCGCCTTGAGCAAATCAACGATTTCACAATCACTGTATGGTTTTTTAGGATCTTCTTTACCGATGAGATGTTTGATTTCCTCTTTCACGCTTTTCGAGGCAATATTTTCTCCGGACGTTCTCTGAATGGAACTGCCGAAGAAATACTTCATTTCAAATATACCGCGATGGGAATGCATGTATTTATTCGTTACAACCCGGCTGATGGTCGATTCATGCATTTCCACGTCATCGGCTATATTTCTCAAAACCAGCGGTTTTAAATAGTCGATGCCTCTGTCAAAAAAATCCTTCTGGTGCTTCACAATGCTTTCAGCGACCTTGTAAATCGTCTTCTGCCGCTGCTGAATGCTCTTAATCAGCCAGGTGGCCGACTGAACCTTGTCACGGATATATTTTTTACCATTTTCTTCTTCCGCATGATCCCGTCCGCCAATCCCGGCCATGATTTCACGGTAGAAATTACTGATTCGCAGACGAGGCAGGCCATCGTCATTGAGAATAATCTTGTAGTCGTCACCGGCCTTCACGACATAAACA
>CAZDYR010000464.1:0-2539 GCA_964509625.1 uncultured Smithella sp.
TTATGGATCAGGAGCCCCGTCTGGAAGGCCGGAACATGGTCATGATTGTTTCGCCGAAGAAATAAAAAGAGAATATAAAAGGGGTGATAAAATGCCGAAAATGAAAACACACAGAGGAGCCGCCAAACGCTTTAAAGTCACAGCCAGCGGCAAAGTGAAAAGAAGCAAGGCCTTTGCAAGCCACATCCTCACAAAAAAAACGACTAAAAGAAAAAGAACCTTGAGGAAGTCCACCCTGGTGCATTCTGCCAATGAAAGCGCCATTAAGCGGTTGATTCCTTATCTGTAGTTTATAAAGAAACACCGACGTTGCAATGTAATTGAGGGGAGCACAAGAAAATGGCAAGAATTAAAAGAGGCGTTACCGCCCGCAAAAAAAGAAGAAAAATATTAAAAATGGCCAAGGGGTTCTTTGGCGCGCGCAGCCGATTGCTCAGAACCGCAACGGAAGCCGTCAACAAGGCCCTGACCTATGCGTACCGCGACCGCCGGGGCCGCAAAAGAGAATTCCGCCGGTTATGGATTGCGCGCATCAACGCGGCCGCCCGTCTGAATAATATTACTTACAGCCGCCTGATTGACGGAATGAAAAAGGCGAACATTGCCCTGGACCGCAAGATTTTGGCTGAACTGGCCGTGAATGATCCGCAGGGATTCGCGAAAGTAGTCGCACTGGCCAAAGGCGAGCAGGCGGCATGATAGCGGATCTTGATCAGCTGGAAAAAGACGCATTGACCGAACTGGAAGGATCTGGAACGGAAGATGCGATCCTGGCTGTGAGAACAAAATATCTCGGCCGCAAAGGTCTTTTAACAGGGCTTCTGAGAAATATTTCCCAGGTGCCGGCCGAAGAAAAACCTCTTTTCGGCAAGCGATGCAATGAAGTCAAGGTTCTTCTTGAATCAAAAATTGAAGACGCCCTGACATCCGGGATGATGGAACAAAAGGAAGAAGCGTTGCTCCGGGAGAAAATCGACGTCACCTTACCCGGAAGAGGCGTCCGCTCGGGAAGGATCCATCCCGTCGTTCAGATCCGCAGGGAAATTTGTGACATCTTCGCGTCGTTCGGGTTTTCCGTGGTCGAAGGTCCCGAAGTTGAACTGGATTATTACAACTTTGAGGCTCTCAATATTCCCAAAGATCATCCCGCCCGCGACATGCAGGATACTTTTTACATTGAGGACAATGTTGTTTTGCGCACGCACACTTCACCGGTTCAGGTGCGGGTCATGGAGAAGATCAAACCTCCGGTGCGCATTCTCTCTCCGGGCCGGGTTTACCGCCGGGACTCCGACGTTTCCCACACACCGATGTTTCATCAGATCGAAGGACTGCTGGTTGATAAAAATGTCAGCTTTGCCGATCTGAAAGGCATTCTGACGGCTTTTTTGAAAAAGGTGTTTGGTGAGGAGACTACATTGCGCTTCCGTCCCAGCTTTTTCCCGTTTACGGAGCCTTCCGCCGAGGTTGATATTCGCTGCGTCATGTGCAGGGGAAAAGGCTGCCGCGTCTGCTCTCAGAGCGGGTGGCTCGAGATCCTGGGTTCCGGCATGGTGGATCCGGCCGTCTTTGAAAATGTCTGCTATGATTCCGAAGAATATTCAGGATTTGCGTTCGGTTTGGGCCTGGAGCGCATTGCCATGCTGAAATACGGCATATCCGACATCCGTCTTTTGTTTGAAAACGATATCCGATTCCTAAAACAGTTCTAGGAGCGTTTGACCTCATGCTCGTCAGTCTCAAATGGCTTAAAGATTATGTTGATATAGACTTAAACGCGGATCAGCTGGCCGATAAACTGACTATGGCCGGTCTGGAAGTCGATGAAATTAAAACCGTTTCGCCCGCATTTTCCGGCGTTGTCGTGGCCGCGATTTTATCCGTTCGTCCCCATGCGAACGCCGATAAGCTGTCGTTGTGCGACGTAACGGACGGTGTGGCAACGTATCCGGTCGTCTGTGGCGCAAAGAATATCAAGGCCGGTGACATCGTCCCCCTGGCGAAAGTCGGTGCGGCAATTCCGGGCGGATATACCATTAAATCAACGGTTCTGCGCGGCGAAAAATCAGACGGCATGCTATGCTCCGAAGCGGAACTGGAAGTGGGGGAAGACGCTTCCGGCATCATGCAGCTGCCGCATGATTTTGTATTGGGAACGCCTCTGGAAGAAGCCCTGGGGCTGGGAGACACGGTTCTGGATGTCAGCATTACGCCGAATCGTTCAGATTGCCTCAGCATGATCGGGATGGCGCGCGAAGTGGCCGCCCTGACCGGGAAAAAAATGAAAGTACCGGCCGTTAAATTAAAAGAATCCCGGGAAGATATTTCAGAGCTGTCTTCGGTTACGATCTTGGATCCGGAGCTTTGCCCGCGTTATTCGGCCAGAATGATCAAGGATGTTAAAATCGGCTCCTCTCCCGTCTGGATGAAATCAAGACTCGAGGCGGCGGGGCTGCGAGCCATCAATAATGTCGTGGATGTGACCAACTTTGTCATGCTGGAGCTTGGTCAACCGCTGCATGCGTTCGATTTTCGTTTT
>CAZDYR010000465.1:0-2534 GCA_964509625.1 uncultured Smithella sp.
AATTCATCTGGACGGCCCTGGACTGTCCGGGGGCCTATGCTCTCTGGGAACTGACGGATACGAAACCCGGTTATTTAGGCAGGTTGATCGGCCGGATCGAAAAGCCCCTGCGCTGCGGCGAGCCATGTATCGTCGCCGCCTGGCCCACCGGAATCGATGGAAGGAAACTCTACACGGGAACGGCCCTGTTCGACGCAAAAGGACAGATTGTCGGCCGATCTCTCGCGACCTGGTTTCTCATGCCGCCGGAAATGATGCGGCTACTGTCATGCAGCCGGGGATAACCTGACAAGTGAAGTATTCACCCTCTCCCTGCCCCTCCCCTCAAGGGAGGGGAAAATAAGAGAGTCTGTTGTTGCATATATTCACCGCCACTCAGAGATCATCTCAAAGGAGGGGAAAATATAAGGATCGATTACCGGGATCGGGTGCGTTCAGCTTGAATGCGCGTTTAGCACATAAAAAAAGGGCGGGATAAGATCGCCCGCCCTTTTCGTTGATCATTATTATTCGTCCTTTAGAACTTCACAGCCAAACCTCCGCCCACCAGCCAGTTGGTCCTGCTTAACTCAACGTTGACCGGTGTTACGCTAAGGCTTCCATCACCGTCGGTCTTATACTTCATGTATCCCGCGTTGATAAAAGGCTCAAGGGCAACCGGGGCCAGTTTGATGGTCGCGCCAAGGGAGGCGTTCACACCCATGATGGATCCATCCGTGGACACACTCAACGGGCTATAGGGACCTTCATCGTCAAAGGCCGAATAGGCGTAATCGCTTTTCACCATACCGTAGAAAACGCCGAATCCGCCGCGCAGCGCGACCATCGGATTCAATTCCTTTTCGGCCAACGCTTTGAGCGTCAGGCGATGCTGGGTATATTTGGGCATGTCAGTGTAATCATCAACATAAAATTCACCGGCGGGATAATTATCAAAGAAATAAAGATTCTGCTCAGATTTCAGATAATCATAGTAAAGTCCCGCGGCCACTTTTGCCCCGCAGGCCAGTCTGACATCCACACCGCCTCCCACTTTGGCAAAAAGGTCCGTGGCTTCATGCTCATAATCCACGGATGACGGGTAGAAGCTGATACCCGATCCATCGCGCTCGATTTTCCTGTAGCCCGCGCTCACGACAAAAGGCAGTGCCATTCTTTCAGATACGGGCACTCTTACCCACAGGTCACCGGCTACGTTGAATCCTTTCACCTTGCCTTCGGCGGTGAAGGAATACTCTTCATACTCACTCACGTATTCATTGTCGCCGCCAAAGGGAAGTCCGCCCCGAAGCGTAAAGGCATACGTGGCAGGACCCGCCGCACCCGCGACAGAGGCTTTTGCCTGCGCTTCCCAGTATTTGGAATCAAAAGGAATCATGTAGGGCAGGAGGTTCAGAGCGGGATTATCTTCCGCTCCCCAAGGGTAATTTTTATATAACTCGTCGTTGAAAACGTGCTCCTGCTGTTCGTTAAGGTAGGCCACCTGAAGTTCCGCGCCCACTTTAACCGGTCCCAGCGGCAGGCCGTAGATCGCTCTTATGGCGAAGTTATCCGTCTGGTTTTCCAGATCGAAGTTATGAAAACCGGGCCCTGAGAAACCCGCGTAGATTTCATCACCGCTGTATTTGCCCCGGACACCCGTATAGTCGAAGAAAACGCCCATCCGTCCGGCGCCCAGATTAAATGCCGCACCCACCTGTCCCTCGTTTTTCCAGGAACGGCCGTCAGCGGCATAGGGATAAGTCACACCCAACGAAGGAGCGCTCGCGCTATAGTCCCAGCTTTTCGCTTTTTCATAGGTCAGCCGGTAGTATCCATAAGCATTGAACCCTTTTCCGGAGGCAATGGCCGCCGGATGAATCAGGAAGTCCGATTCATCTTCAATCAAACCCGCGGCATCACCCGCGCCCGCCACCCGGCCCTGCCAGGCCATAGAAGGAACCGCCAGAAACAACACGAACAACAATACAGCCATCGATAGAACACTCTTCTTCATCATTTTTCCTCCTTAATTTTCTTTTTGATCCCGCGATGCAGATCAAAATATTGTGTTTATGGGAAAATACCTCAAACAAACTCAACATGCGTATCGGCATTCCGGCTGTAAATATTAATGGAAAATAAAGAATTTTTCAACCCGCGGCAGTATCTCTTGTTAAAGGAATATCATTTGTATATTTAAATATTTACAACTACACAGTCTGAATATTATCATTATTATCCTTAATTATTTATCAGCGTGTCATTGATAGAATACCGTGATCCGTTTTTTGAATTATCCGGCACCCCTTCCTTGACAGTTGGCGCAATTTTTGAAATACATTTACAAAATAGAAACCCCTGGAGGGAAATATGAAAGCTGCTGTCCTGCATGGTGCAAAAGATATCCGGACCGAAACCGTACCCGATCCCGTCTGTGCGCCTCACGGTGTCATCATTAAGGTTAATTCCTGCGGCGTGTGCGGCTCCGACCTGCACATTTACAAGGAAGACGGCCACGACGGAACCATCTTCGGACATGAATTCAGCGGGGA
>CAZDYR010000466.1:0-2518 GCA_964509625.1 uncultured Smithella sp.
GTCTTCTCTGGGCAGTATCGGTTGCCGGTCTGGCGGGAGCGGTTCTCTGCTGAACAGGGGTTTCCTTGGTAACGACACGAGTCGGGCGATTGGTTACGCCCGGTATTTCAATCATGCCAAGTATTCTGGCCTGATTGGGGCCGGCTTTCGAAAGCACTTTCGCATTTAAAATGGTCATTGAATTTCTCCAGTATTCGGCATTCTATTTTTTATCAGATGACAGCAAATTGTGGAGTCTGTCAGCTATGCCAAGAATGTGGTCTTTTAAATAGAGATGCTCACCCCAGTTCATCTTCTCAAAATGAGACACGGCAAACGCATGAAAATCAGGCGGACTCATTTTCTCATGGGCGTCAAACAGGCTGAAAAGGCGGTACAATATCTGATCGCCAAGCGACCCTGCCCACCACGCCGCCGGAATGTAAGACCCTTTAGACTTGTTGAACTGCAGCGACATTGCCGCTTGTTGAATGTAATCAGTTCGTTCCGGTTCGATCAGACCGCACCGCGGACAGGGAACATCATCGTATGGTATGTAAAGAGCTTCGCACTGCGGACATTTATGATTGTATGTAATATGCAAAGTCATGATTCCCCCGATCTTATTTCCTGTCAAAAGGCTCAAGGCAAATATCCACGCACCGCACCTTTGCATATTTCCATGCTGAAAAGCGAGGCTCCGTATCCGGCCGTATCACAGGATCATCTCCGAAATCCATGTACCGGTCGTACAGTTCCTCTGGATCGGCAGGATTTTTGTTCAGCTTCCGCTCCCAGCGAAGTGATGTATCCACAATCAATTTTGCCGCCGCGACAGCTTCTTCCTGCGTCTCATAAGATCCGCCGTCATCAACACCATCATCGTTATCGTAAGAATGGAAGTTATCACCGCTAAATACTCTATATTTCTCTGTCATATTTCACCTGTTATCTGCTCTTCTTTTTTAAATCCTATGCGGCCATTTTGAGCGCTATATGAAGTGCCCGCCTGTTGATGTGCATCCCTTCGCCAAACCATAAACTGCTTAACGTGTTGTCCTGTGTCATGCCCCGAAAATAATTCAAATACTCGGTGACAGCATTATACGCCCCCCAGTAAGTCCGGCCGGCCTCCCTGTTTCCTCTGCCGTTTTCAAAAAGATAGATAATGTTCGGGATCAGTTCCTTGCCTCCTTTGTCATCCGGCAGAGAGAAAACAACTTTTACATAACGCTCAAGTCCGCCGGCATCGATTCCACGCTTCTGCAATTTACGATACTGCTCAACCGTGGCAGAGAATTCATGACGCGCCACTTTCATTGTATCCCTGACCATTTCGAGATTTGACTGAAGATTGGATGTGTGACGGACCCGCAACAGTTGGCTCGCCTTGGAATAATGGGCCAGCGTGAGGGTGTTGTTGCAGACCACCCTTATCGGCGTAAACCCTACACGAACCGACACGGAACCGTCATGCGCGTTGGACAAAAGAATGTAATGGGCCACGGGGTCATTTGAATTCACATCCAAGTTGCCGTCGCGGATTTTCGCCAGGACCCATACCTGCCTCCCGCCGTTAAGACTTCCCGCGGTTTCCAGCGTCGCAGATCCTGTGTCCAGAAAAGGCTGAAACCACTCCAGGGCTTCTTCGTTTTGCAGGGGCACGTAATCCTGGCCGACCAGGCCCATGAACGCATTGTCTGAAGTCCGGCAGACCGCGTAATGATCGAGGATTCCGGTTTGCGCGCTTCCATCCGGGGTTTCTGTATAAACACGCCTCAATTCCACCTGCCAGTCCAGTTTTGCCGCGACAATCGCCTCCCGGACGCTGACCTTCTTGTCTTCAGGGATCGGTGTGCCCAGCCCGTGCCAGGGTGTTTTCCCGACGTACATCATGCTCTCAACCAAATGTGCCATAACAGCCTCCTTTCCAATGTCTGTGCCTGCCTGAAACCGCTTTTCTATCCCGTTGGCATCCAGCATAGGGTGATTCACCAGCCATTTCAATGGCCATACGACAAACACAGGTCGCATTATTTTTGATTCTGTGGACTTTTTAACCAAACGGCAGGTCGATCCCCGGAAGTCAGAACCATGACCGAATCATTACCGGCGAACCTCAACTGCATGGCAGCCGGAATGCCGCCATGCACATCTCTTGAAGTTGTGCCGGATGCACCTGCAGGCAGGCTGCTGTCTTTTTGGCTTGCGACCAACCCGCACGGGCAAGCCGCTTTCAATACCCTGTTACCGGACAGTCATCATTTACGGGTCATCATCCAGATCATGCAGGCACCGGGAACGATGATGAGCGTCAGTCCGGCAATATAAATGATGATGTCAAGCATTCAGGAGTCTCCAGTTTCATTCTTTTTGTTCATAGGGCCTATTAATAGACCCGGTAATCCCTTCTCCGGGAAGCCGGGGACATGCGGCCGGCCTTTTCCGTCCCGGTCACCTGGAAGAAAGCCGCGTGGATCAGGCGGTGGTCGTGCACAAGCGCGGAACCGACGATCTTCTTCCCTTCAAAACGGTAATC
>CAZDYR010000467.1:0-2513 GCA_964509625.1 uncultured Smithella sp.
CGCTCATGATTTCTTCCATCGCCGTCATCATTTCCGATTCCGGCAGATCGAATTGTCTGACAGCCTTGTCAATGGCTTCCTTGATCATGATCAACGCTCCTTTCGACCTATATTCTTTAGAAAGTTTCTTAAGATCCTTTTGCCCTGAGGGGTCAGCACCGATTCGGGATGAAACTGAATGCCCTCCACCGGATATTCTTTGTGCCGCAGTCCCATGATTTCCCCCTCAGCGGTTTGCGCGCTCACCTCCAGACAATCCGGCAGCGTCTCCGGCTTCACCACCAGCGAATGATACCGCCCGGCGGTGAAGGGATTGGGGAGACCCGCAAACAACGTTTTGCCGTCGTGACTCACGGGCGACACCTTGCCGTGCATGATGCGTTCGGCCCGGACAATGTCGCCGCCAAACGCGAAACCTATGGACTGATGCCCCAGACAAATGCCCATCAGTGGCAACGCTTTATAAAACGTGCGAATCACATCAACAGTAATCCCCGCCTCTTTCGGCGAGCAGGGACCGGGTGACAGAAAAATCGCCTCCGGCCGAAGTTTCCTGATTTCGTCCAACGAAATTTTGTCGTTTCGGTAAACGCGGACGTCCTCGCCCATCTGCCCCAGGTATTGAACAATGTTAAACGTAAATGAATCGTAATTGTCGATCATCAATAGCATAAGTTACTCCCGGTTTCCATTCTCAAGCACAAAGCCGCCGGCGGCCAGTTTTACGGCCATTTGCATCCCGCGCGCCTTGTTTTGCGTTTCCTGATATTCGAATTCCGGCTGGGAATCATAAACAATGCCCGCGCCGGCCTGGACGTAAATCCGGCCGTCTTTGATAATCATGGTGCGGATGGTGATGCATAAATCCATGTTGCCGTTGAAGCTGAAATAGCCCACCGCCCCGCCGTAAGGGCCGCGGCGCACGGGCTCCAGTTCGTCGATGATCTGCAGCGCCCGGACCTTGGGTGCGCCGGAGAGTGTCCCCGCCGGAAACGTTGCCGCGAGCACGTCAAAGGCGTCTTTGCCTTTGGCGAGCTGGGCGCGGACGTTGGAGACCAGGTGCATGACATGAGAATATTTTTCGACCACCATGTACTGATTGACCTGCACAGTGCCGGTTTCGGCAATGCGGCCCAGATCGTTTCGCCCCAGATCGACCAGCATGACATGCTCGGCCCGTTCTTTTTCGTCGGAGAGCAGTTCGTCCGCCAGCGAGCGGTCTTCCTGTTCGGTCTTGCCGCGCTTGCGAGTTCCGGCAATGGGCCGAAGCTCCACATCATTTTGTTCCAGGCGCACCATGACTTCCGGCGATGAACCGATCATCGTCAGATCGTCAAGTTTCAGGAAAAACAAATAAGGTGAGGGATTGATGTAGCGCAGCGCGCGGTACAAATCGACCGGATCGGCCGGGCACGGCGTGGAAAAACGCTGCGAGAGTACCACCTGGATGATGTCGCCCGCGGCAATATATTCTCTTGCTTGTTCCACAACCGCCTGAAACTGACCCGGTGTCATGTTGGATGAAAACGTCACATCGCTGATTTGCCGAACTCCGGCCGGCATCGCCGCCGGTGCCGTAAGCAGCCCGACCATCTCATCGATTTTCCGGCAAGCTGACCGGTAGGCTTCTTCCGGCGACTCCGTACCTTCCGTGTACGCGCAGGCCACGACTTTGATCGTGTGCCGGGTGTTGTCAAAAATGATGAGAGCATCACTGATGACAAAGACGGATTCATCGAGGTTCAAATCATCCGGTGGGGCGTTGGGCAGTTTCTCGAAGTAACGGACCATGTCGTAGCCGGCATAGCCCACCGCTCCGCCGAAAAAGCGCGGCAGTCCCGGCGTCGCCACCGGCTTGTAGCGACCCAGCAGGTCGCGCAGCGCCCCGAGCGGATCGCCCCGGTGCTCCTGGGCGGTGATGTGTCCTTTTTCATCGATGATCACTTTGGACCCGCGGACCTTGAACACCACCCCGGCGTCCGTGCCGATAAACGAATACCGTCCCCACTTTTCGCCGCCCTCTACGCTTTCCAGCAGGTATACGTGATCTTTTTGTTGCAGTTTTCTTAAAACGGAAACAGGCGTTTCAATGTCGGCCAGAATTTCCCGGTACACGGGAATCAGGTTTCCCCTTCGGGCAAAATCTTCAAACTCTGCAAATCCGGGTTGATACATATCTTCTCCTTTCAGCCAGCGTCATGAACGGCAAAAGGCCGTGAGTTTCGTCACGGCCTTTCCGGTTGATACAAACAAAAAAGCCGTGGAGTCCTGAGAGGGTCTCCACGGCTTTGACTTTAGTTATAAAAGATCAGCGGCGGAAAATCCTCCCTGTGAGGTTCCACCACCACCAGTTATTCAGAAGCAATTCCAAAGATGCTGATTTCATTTTTTCTGCCTTTTCCAATTCAATGGACGGTCTTATAGCAATACACGAAAAAGTTGTCAATATTTTTCTGTTCTATCTTTTTGCGCCACCGGGAGGAATGTTCGTCTTTCTGAATGATAAAAGATGG
>CAZDYR010000468.1:0-2505 GCA_964509625.1 uncultured Smithella sp.
CCGCGATATAGGCCTTGTCGAGCGGTTTTTTCCCTGAAAACATAGTCAGCCCGCTGGTGATCAGCATCATGGAAAGCATCAGCAGGATGTCGGCGATTAAAACCGTGAAAAAATCCGGCAGAATCTCTCTTTGACTGGCCAGAATCATGCCGGCGGCGTTGGCCAGAGAGGCAAAGGTCCATCGCAGGAATCCGGAATAGGTTTTCTGCCGCTTCCAGATATAAAGCATGCAGACGAACAGAACCAGGGATGTGAATCCTGAGAAAAAAATCAGCGTGCGCATATGAAGAAAATCGAGCATGCTTTCCTCATCGGTTATTCGTTTGAATTAATCTATCACAGGTTATTGGCATTCACGATGAAAATATTCCAATAGTCGTTTTGATGGCCTTTGCACCATCCGGACCCCTCCTGGAGACCGCTTCTGGCCGGAATGCGTTCAGCCAATATACGGCATGAGCGCCCAGGTGATGACCCAGGATCCGTTGTGCTGATCCAGACAGAGAATTCCGCCGTTTTGCAGCCGGAAAACGGGGCGGTCAAACGATCCCGTTACGAGATGAGATACGAGCTTTTCCAGAAAAGGTAAATGCCCGACGAGCATCATTTCGGCCTCAGGGGCCAGGGTGCCGGAAAAAGGGATCGGGTCGTCCAGAGGGTCCATGCCGCTTTGCACGGAGATTCCGTGTTTCGGGCTAAGCGCGGCGGCATAGATCTCGGCCGTCTGCCTGGCGCGCTTCTTCCCGCTGTGAACAATCATGGATACCTTAACATGATAGCCTTTGGCAACGTCCGCAATCCTCTTGACGTCGGCTGTCCCTTCGGACGACAATCCCTGATCCGGATCAACGTCTTTGGAAAGACTTTTGCCATGTTGAACAATATACAGGGGCATTGATGTGTCCCTCCTTTGTTCTCTGCTTTATTGAAAAAACACATAGAATTGGCAATCACGGTTTTAGGATTGTCTTTTTCCCCAATAAGCATCCTTATGATGTTAAGCCGAAATTGTTGATTTGCCATCTTTCCAGTCTCTCAAACGAATACTGAGCCGCCTTCAAGAGTACATCGAGATCAACGGGCTTGACAAAAAAATCATCAAATCCAATCGTTCGACATTCCACGAGGCCGTAAAGATTGCTATAGCCGGTGAACGCATGGATAATGCTGATCCGATCATCTCTTCGAATTATTTTGCACAGTTCCATCCCGCTCATTCCGGGAAGCCGGATGTCCAAAAACATAACCCAAACCGCTTGATTTTTAATGATTTCAAGCGCCTCTTCGGCGTTTGCAGCAGTGAGTACCGTATAACCGGCCGACTCGAAAACTTCTTTTGCCATTTCCAGGATAGAGACTTCATCATCTACGACTAAAATTTTTTTATCCATAACGCCTCCTCGGTGCGCTTAGTCAGCATCCTTATCGGGTTCCTGATGAATATTAATAATGCGGCTGAACCCTGCATAATCTTCAGTTTCACAATCATGAATTCTCATCAGCTTTTTCGTGATAGACCCTATCCTGCGGATTTGCTTGTTTATCTTTTCAGCTTTAACATGGATGGGGTCATTTTCCTGTGTATTCATCAAGATCATTTCGGAATATCCGGAAATGATCTGCATCGGTTGGTTCAATTCATGACAGATGGCGCCCGCCATTTCCAAAACGCCATGAATTTTTTCGTAGCGGTATCTTTCTTCCTCCGCCCGTTTGCGTTCCGTAATGTCGCGCAGGTAGCCCAGAACCGCTTTGTCCCCCTGATAGATCACTTCAGCCAATGAAATTTCAACATAGAAGATGGTTCCATCCGGTTTAAGCAGTCTGGTTTCAATATGCTTTGGCGTCGGCAGCCCCTGCTTGTATTTATTTAAATGGTCCATCACAGCCGCGCGGTCATCAGAATGGATATAAGCGCCAATGACCTTGCCCATCATCTCGTCACCCGTCCGTCCGATTTTATCCAGGAATTCCTGATTGAAATAAACATACCGGCTGTCCCGGATAATGACAACGCCATCGTTGGATTTTTCCAGAGCGGTTCGATAAAGCTTTTCGCTCTCTCGAAGCGCTTTCTCCGTCCGCTTTTGGTCGGTGACGTCCCGGATGATCCCCTGGAATCCCGACGGTTGACCGGCTGAGTCCTTCATCAAGGACACGGAACCTTGAATATATCGCCGGGTCCCGTCTTTTCTGATGATTTCACATTCATAATCCGACCGCTTTTTACCGGTTTTATAAACGTCGTGAAACGCCTGATATGACTTTTTGGCACTGTCTTCATCGGAATAGAGTGTGTAACTGGTTCCCAGCAATTCCTCTTTCGAATATCCGTATATGCGGCTCACGGAATCGTTGAGAAAGACACAATTGCCGTTCAAATCAACCTCATAATATCCCTCTTCGATGTTTTCCAGAATGCTGCGATACTTCTCTTCGCTTTGCCTGAGTTGTTCCTCCGCCCATTTGCGTTCGGTGACATCCCGGTCGAAACCGCAGTATCCC
>CAZDYR010000469.1:0-2501 GCA_964509625.1 uncultured Smithella sp.
CCCCGGAAGGCAAGGAACTGGAGTGTCAGGTTCAGGAAATCGCCGCCAGAGGCATTCGGGTTGTCGGCCCCAATTGTTTTGGCATTTATTGCCCGAAAAGCGGGCTGACGATGCTTCCGGGTCCCGATCTGTCCCGCGAAAGCGGAAACGTGGCTTTTCTCGCGCAAAGCGGCGGCATGTCCATAGATTTCGCGCACGCCGGAAAATGGATGGGTGTCCGGTTCAGCAAAATGGTCAGTTTCGGCAACGGCGCCGACCTGCGGGAGGCGGAGCTTCTTCGTTACCTGGCCTCCGATCCGGAAACGGAGGTCATTTCCATGTATATTGAAGGCATCCGGGACGGCGATATTTTTTCCCGCGAACTAAAAGCCGCCGCCTCTCAAAAACCGGTCATTGTCTACAAGGGCGGGCTGTCAAAAGCCGGCGCCAGAACCGTTGCCAGCCACACCGCGTCGATGGGCGGAAGCGGTTTGATCTGGAAATCGGTTTTAAAACAGGCGGGCGCCATCCAGGTCTTCGACACGGAAGAACTGGCTCAGGCCAATCTGGCCTTTTCGATGCTGCCGAAGAAATCCTACCGGAATATTTCCGTTGTCGGCGGCGGCGGCGCCATCGGCGTTACCGCCTGCGATGCCGCTGAAAGGTTCGGCATTGAAATACCGCCGCTTGCAGACGGTCTCCAGGAGCGTATCGGGAGCATTCTTCCCAGGCCGGGATCAAGCGCCATCAACCCCATTGATGTGGCCAACCCCTTTGTCGCGCCGCAAATTCTCAGGGAAGTCATGCTGGCCGCGGCCCAGGACCAGCGCATTGAACTGCAAATGATCGTCTCGCTGCTTTTCCATTACAAAACGCTCGCCCGGATGTTCGACAAACCGATCGTCGAAGTGGTACCTTATAAAGAGCTTGTTGAAGCCGCAGGCGACGTGGTAAACAAAACCGGCAAACCGGTTGTCGCGGTTCTTCCCAACGCGAAGCGGGGGCTGGAGAGCATGGACATCGCGGAGCTCATCGCTTTAACACGCCAGGAATACGTTAATCGCGGCATCCCTGTTTTTGACGAACTGCATGACGCGATTCGGGCGATAGCCCATATGAACACTTATTATGGAAGGAGAAAAAATGAAAAACGATAAGGCAGCCAAAATCATTGAAAAAGCGGTAAAAAAAGGGCGCAAAACCCTTTCGGAATACGAGGCGAAGCAAGTCCTTGCCGCCTATGGTATCCCCGTCACAAAGGAAATTCTTCTCAAGGACAAAACCGGCCTGCCCAAAGCCGTTGAGAAAATCGGCTTTCCGCTGGTCATGAAAGGCTGTTCGGCCGACATCGCCCACAAGACGGAAAAGGGGCTGATTCATGTCGACATCCGCACCGCCAAAGAAGCGAAGCAGGCCTTTAATGAAATCATGGCCGGCATGGAAGGATTTGAAGGCGGTGTTCTGATGCAGCAGATGATCAAAGGCCGGCGCGAGCTGGTTATGGGATTGACGCGCGATCCGCAGTTCGGCCCCTGCGTCATGTTCGGACTGGGCGGGATTTTTACGGAAATCCTGCATGATGTTTCCTTCCGCCGGGCTCCGCTGGAAATCCACGACGCGCGGGAAATGATGCGGGAAATCAAGGGACACAAAATTCTGGATGCCGTCCGCGGCATGGAAGCGGCAGACGAAAAGCTATTGATCGACATGCTCATCAGCATCGGCCGCATCGGCCTGGAAATTCCGGAAATAATGGAAATCGACCTCAATCCCGTGATCCTTTCCGGATCAAAGCCGGTGGTCGTGGACGCCCTGATTGTGTTGAAATAGGCTCAAGGCTCAAGATACAATAATTTGGGCTATGGGCTAGAGGCGATAGAAAAAAAGTCCAAGGCTAAAGGCTAAAGGCTAAAGGACAAAGGATAAAGGCTCAATAATATGGGCTATGGGCTAGAGGCTAGAGGTAATAGGCTGGAGGATGTTGGATTATTCCGAAGCCCGGCAGGGCCAGTCGCCGGGCTTTTTGCATGACATCGGCGGCCAATATCTTTTCTCGTTATCCGCCAGGCAAGCCGGGCCGGTCTTGCGACAATCATGTAATCAAAAGAGTTTCTCATGTACAAAGACACCATCACGACGCTCAACGAATTTGAAGGGGGCGCCCTCCTTGCACAGGCGGGCATCCCCGTCGTCAAAAGTATTCTGTTTCATAACGAAACAGACGCCGCGGCGGCGGCTGAAAGTCTGGGGTTTCCGGTCGCCCTCAAAATCTGTTCCGAAGCGGTCCCCCACAAAACCGACCGGGGCGGCGTCATCCTGAATTTAAAGGACACAGATGCTTTAACCGAAGCCGTCCGGGAAATGAGCAAGCGGTTTCCCGATCTTTCCCCAGCGTTTCTGATCCAGAAGATGGCCGGGTCGGGAACGGAACTCATCCTTGGCGTCAAACGCGATCCGGTTTTCGGCCCGGTGATTCTCGTCGGCCTCGGCGGCGTCTTCACTGAAATTTTCCGCGACAGCGC
>CAZDYR010000470.1:0-2485 GCA_964509625.1 uncultured Smithella sp.
GTTTCAGAGACTGAGCGCCGTCGGAAACCGCTTTTTCCGGTTCGGGATGCACCTCCACGATGATCCCGTCGGCTCCCACCGCAACCGCCGCACGCGAAAGGGGGATGACATACTTCCAGTTTCCGGCGGCATGACTGGGATCAATGATCACAGGGAGATGCGTCAGGCCTTTGAGCACAGGCACGGCACTGATATCCAGGGTATTGCGGGTGGCGGTTTCAAACGTGCGGATCCCGCGTTCACACAGGATGACGTTGGGATTGCCTGACGAAAGAATGTATTCCGCCGACATCAGCAGTTCCTCAATCGTCGTCATCATGCCCCTTTTTAAAAGCACCGGTTTTCGCGCCTGACCGACTTTTTTAAGCAGGGCAAAATTCTGGACGTTGCGTGCACCGATTTGCAGCATGTCCGCGTAAGATTCCACCAGATCCACATCCGTTGGATTGACCACTTCCGTCACAGTCGGCAGGCCGGTTTTCTGACTGACATGCTGCAGCACCCTGAGGCCTTCTTCCTCCATACCCTGAAAACTGTAAGGGGACGTTCGCGGTTTGAAAGCACCGCCTCTTAAAATGGCTCCGCCGCCTTTTTTGACGACATAGGCGCTCTCCAGCAGTTGATCTTCGCTTTCAATGGCGCAGGGACCGGCCATCACGACAAATTCCGGCCCGCCGATCTGAATCGATCCGACGGTCACCACCGTATTGCCCTCATGAGATTCGCGGCTTGCGAGTTTGTATGGTTTCAAAATCGGCATGGTTTTTTCGACACCCGGCAGAGATTCCGCATATTTCAGGACGGCCTTATCGCGGTTGTCACCGACTGCGCCGATGATCGTACGCTCCACACCCCTCGAAGGATGAGCCTTATAGCCCACCGATTCAATCCAATGAATGACATCCTCAATTTGCTTTTCCGTTGCCTGATTCTTCATGACAATAATCATAAGTTCCCCCTTGAATAAAAAAGGCCATGGCTTTTGCCGCCATGGCCTTTGGAAACTCATAAGCCATGGGCAGCGTCCTTTCGGTCTGTCCATGGCTGTTTTGGTTTAATGTTACCTTACCAAGTCCTCCCCAGCGACAGGCAGACCGACGCGTAATAATAAAACCAATAGCCAAAAAAATTGCTGATCGCGCTGATGTGCCTGTCCATTTAAAATACCTGTTCTTTTTGTTTGGGTGCTCTATAAACAAGAGAGGGCCTCTTGTCAAGAAATTATTTTTATCTCATTAAAAGTTTCGCCAGAATAATCCCCAGGACCAGCCAGACCGGGATGGAAATAATCAGTGACCAGATCAGCCCCTGATTGCTTTTCAGCTGCCGGTTCATGTCTTTCTCCACCAGAGCCCGTTCGATCTTGATCTTGATCTCATCAAATTGAAAGGGTTTTACCAGATAATCCACCGCGCCTTTTTTCATGGCTTCCAGCACGGTTTCGATGGACGGATAACCTGTAATAACGATGAAAAGGACCTCGGGATCGATCTTCTTGATTTCACTGAGCAGCGTCAGGCCATCCATGTTGGCCATTTTGATATCCGAGATGACAATATCAAAATGATCTTTTGTGAAAGTCTTGAGCCCCTCATCCCCGCTTGCGGCGCAAACGGCGTCAAGCCCGATGATTTTCATATACTGGCCCAACACATCCAGTATTGCCGTATCATCATCAACAACCAGAACCCGCTTATGAATTTTTTTTAAGCCGCCGAGCGTTGTCATAGACAATCCTTTTTGTTTCATCAGTGAACTTTTGTGGCCTGTTTTTTAACAGGATATAAAAGTAAAGTCAACCGAAAACATAAGCGTTTCAGGTCATATCACGTAACAATCTTCTTGACACATGAGCGGACTTCTCTTATCATCTCAGCAAAGATTCCCATGAACGGGTTTTGGACAGAGTCTCTAGCATCATCAAAAAAATCAAGCCATGGTGGTGATGATGGCGCCTGACACAGACATATTCGTAAAAGCGCTAAACGTTATTGCCCTCCTGAACACCGCCATTAAAAATGTCCGCATGTATCCGGCATCCAGCGCTTCCGTCATCTCTTCCGTTGAAAAATTATACCAGGCGCTTCTTGATATATTAACCGGAGAAGAAACCATTGTCTTCGCCGAATCGGAAAAAGCCCTCCTGGTCTGCGGCAGGCCTCTGAGACAGGCGGATCAGGAAAAACCGCATATCCTCTCCCTGCTGAACCACCTGCTGGCCTTTGGCCTGAAGAGTATTTCTTTCTGCCGGGGCCTTTCAAAAGAAGAGCTCGCGCGTTTCATCGATCTGATGTCCCGAAAACCGGAAAGCGTCAAAATAGACGGCGGCCTGCTCCAGCGAATGGCCGATCAAAACATTGATCACATTACGCTGGACCAGAAAGTTTATGTGGCAATCGACAAAGATCGTCAAATTCTTCCCGGTTTTGATATCACCGACGATCAAATTGCCCGATTTTTCGTATTAACACATCCGGACATGGAT
>CAZDYR010000471.1:0-2480 GCA_964509625.1 uncultured Smithella sp.
GGTGACACCTGCCGAAACCAGGTCCGGTATGGCCTTTATCCGATTCATATCTTTGAGGGAGAGAAGAAATTTGTTTTGTTGGACAATGTTTCCGTCGCCGTCCGTCAGGGTATAGTGGGACCGGCAGGGCTGGGCGCAGACGCCGCGATTGCCGCTGCGGCCAGCGACGGCTTGGCTCATATAACATTGTCCGCTGTAGGAAACGCACAAGGCTCCGTGCACAAAAGCTTCCAGCTCTATTTTGGAATTCCTGCGAATGTCGGCAATCTCGGCGAGCGACAGCTCTCTGGCCAGGATCACCCGCTTGAAACCCACGGCCTCCAGAAACCGGATTTTTTCAGGCGTATGGTTGTGCATCTGGGTACTGGCAATAAGCGGAATCGGGGGGAGATCCAGTTCGAGCAGGCCCACATCCTGGATAATCAGGCCGTCGGCGCCCAATCGATGGATCTCCCGGATGATATCAAGGGACTCGGTGATTTCCTGGTCCGTCAGGATGGTATTGAGCGCCACGTAGACCCTGGCGTAATAGAGGTGCGCATGCCGGATCAGGCGGGCCATATCAGAGACGCTCACGCCCGCTTGAGCTCTGGCGCTGAATTTGGGCGCACCGATATACACGGCATCCGCGCCGTGGTTGATGGCGGCGATGCCGACGTCGACGTCGCCTGCCGGTGCCAGCAATTCGAGTGGTGTGGCCATTTACTTTCCCCCGGATGAAATGGCGATTTCATCGGCTGTCTTTTGGATGAATTCCTCCATGATCGTTTTGGCATCGTCAAAAGAGAAATAGGCGACGGTTTGAATATCGGGGCAACCGGCGATCATGGCGGACAAGGAGCGGTCCAATGAGGTCCGATGGAGGCACAAGACAGGCTTTTTCAATGCAGTGGCCCATCCCAGCTCATATCCCACACCCAGAGAGGGCAGGGTGATTTCAGCTACGACAAGATCGCAGGAGGCAAGCCAGTCCATGTCCCGGTCATGGATATATCGATCGCCTGGGCCGTCGTCCCCTTTTTTCGAGAGAGAAGGGTTGCCGACATGCTCGGTCAATACGTCTCCGCAAGATCGCAGCCACGTAATCATGGCTCCATAGATTGCGGCGTCATCCCGTCCTGCCCGGATCGATCCGGCAAAATATATTTTCATGTATTCCTCTTTGATGCCGATGCACATTCCTACGATTGATACCATTGAATGTCAGGCGGGTTCAACAAATATTCGATCATTGGATAATTCGAGGGATAACACTTAATGCAGGTTATTGTTTTTTCTCAGGCCTCGGCTTAATTTTTTACATCGCCTAACGCAATCGTTCTTTCGCCTCGTCGAATACCGGCTGATATTTATCATAGCCCGCGGGCAGGGTAATGTCGCTGTTAAAACGCAGGGCATTCTGAAAGTTGGCTACTCCTTTCAAATGAAGTTTTCTCGCCTCGTTGATATTGGCCGGATTGATCCGCGCCAGATGGCTGATACTCAGGTATATATAGGCTGAAGCGATATGCTTGGATCCCCGTATTTTTGTGGTTTTTTCAAAAAAATTCGCAGCCTCCTCAAATCGTCCGTTGTTAAACAGCGCCTGAGCTTCCTTATACTCGTCTTCACCCGGGTCAATATCTTCCTCACTCTCTTCCGGGAAATCGGTGATGGCCTTTTCTTCTATTTTTTCTTTCGGGGATCGTGATGGCTTCATCTTTTGCTGGAGACTGGCAATGATTTTTTCCCCTTTTCGGGCAAGCGCCATCAAGGCCGCATCTCCGGGATTATCACGCAGTCCCTGAGCCACAGTTGTTTTGAAGGTATTGATGAGGTTGGAAATCTGCTGCGCGTTCTTCTTGCGGTAGGTTGCGGATCGCTCAGCGGCTTCTATCAAGCGCAATTGTTCCTGCGCGATTTTTTCTCTGGCACGGGTTTCTTCCTCAATCAACCGCCAGGCAGATGTGATGAGCCGCCGCAACGGCCCGTCGTTAAAATCAGGGGTCAAAAGCCCGGCAAGAAGATTGCGGAATTTGTCCCAATTCTTTTGTGCAAGTGCTGATTCGGCTTCCTGAAGCCGGGGGGACATTTTTTCACTGATTTGTTTCTGTAGCGCGTCGCAGGTCTCGGAGACATCCCTGAACGCCTGATCAACTTCAGAAATGCGCTGGCAGGCACGCATTGCCATTGCCGGATGTTTTTCTTTTTCCGAACGAATAACGGTGTGCTGCATGTTAATATGGGCACGAAGAGAGGCATCGGTGTTCCGGTCGAGCGTTTCCGACCACTTTTGGGCTTCCTCTAAATTTTCCGGGATGCCGCCTGCGCCTTTGTACAATTCAGATAGTTTTCCCTGTGCCTTGATTTCCGTTTCCGCGCCTTTTCGGTACCAGGCCAGGGCCTCATTGGGGTTTGCCGGCGCCACTTTTCCCTCAAGATAGATGTTGCCCAGGGCAAACTGGGCCTTCGCGTTTCCCTGCCCGGCCGCTTTATGATAC
>CAZDYR010000472.1:0-2478 GCA_964509625.1 uncultured Smithella sp.
ATTTCTTAAAAAATTTTCATCCCCGCTGATCCCTGAAAAATCATCGTGAAGGCATTATCGGAACCGTGGTCATGAAGATGCTTTAAAATCAATTTTTTCTTGATTGTTGTTTTTTTTTATGTTAGGCGTAGCGCCAGTTTGAAGCCTGAAGCGCTTCTCCAAACAAGCATACAAGCAGGATCAAAGATATTGAGGGGAATTATCGGACGCTGATTCTAATCATGAGACCTGTCGATGTTGTCAAAAGAATCAAGCGAACGCTATAATTCTGTTACCGGCTCAAGGCCGCTGAAAGCGGCAGCATAAAATAACCTTAAATTCATGAAAGGGGGATTAGAGCATGACAAAAGCGGAATTAATCGATGTTATGGCGGATGGAGCAAGTATTACAAAGGCGGCAGCATCAGACGCTCTGGACGCCTATATGGCGGCAGTCGCCAAAGAACTTAAAAAGTCGGGGAAACTAGGGCTGGTTGGATTCGGCACGTTTTCCGTCGTGAAAAGAAAAGCAAGAGAAGGCAGGAATCCTCAGACCGGCAAAACAATTAAAATTCCCGCGAAGAAAGTTGTAAAGTTCAAGGCCGGCAAGGCTTTGGCCGACAAAGTAAAATAGTGTATCGTTAAATTTTTCAAACCAAGGCCTCCGCATTATTTATTTGACAATCGGAGGCCTTGGTGCATTTAATCCCGCTCAAGCGCGATAAGCGTTCATTTTCCTGAGCGTGCTTGGCGGTGGCTGATTCTACCAACATGAAGGAGCTTTTGTTTTGGCACCAAAAAGAATTCTGAGCGGAATGAGACCCACTGGCCGCCTGCATCTGGGAAATTTACACGGCGCTTTAGGCAACTGGGTGGCGTTGCAGGAAAGCGGCGACTATGATTGTTTTTATTTCGTGGCCGACTGGCACGCCATCACCAGTGAGTACGCCTCAACAGAATGCATCCGGGACAACAGTTTGAATATGGTGATCGACTGGCTGGCCGCCGGGCTGGACCCGGTCAAAAGCACCCTGTTTGTTCAGTCCGCCGTGAAGGAACACGCGGAATTATTCTTGCTGCTCTCGATGATCACACCGCTCGCCTGGCTGCAGCGCAACCCGACCTACAAAGAGATGCAGGCGGAACTGACCTCAAAAGATTTGTCAACTTTCGGTTTCCTCGGCTACCCGGTCCTGCAGGCCGCCGATATTATCATGTACAAGGCTTACGGCGTGCCGGTCGGCGTGGACCAGCTGCCTCATATCGAACTGACGCGTGAAATAGCCCGCCGGTTTAATTACATTTACCAGAAAGACGTATTCCCCGTTCCGGAACCCCTTCTGACGAATGTGCCGAAGCTGTTGGGAATTGACGGCCGGAAAATGAGCAAGTCTTACGACAATTCCATTTATCTGTCCGACCGGGGCAAAGAACTTCATCAGAAAATCACTTCCATGTTTACCGATCCGCAGCGGATGAGAAAGAAAGATCCGGGTGATCCCGATATATGCAATGTCTTTACCTTTCACGGGTTGTATTCTCCGCAGGAAACCGTGGCCGACATCAACAAGGCCTGCCGAGTTGCCGGTATCGGCTGCATCGACTGCAAGAAAAAACTGGCGGCGCGCATTGAGGAGGCGCTCACGCCTGTTCATGAACGCATGGATTATTACGGGAATCATTTGCAGGAAATTCATGATATGATCGCCGATGGAAACGCCAGGGCGACCGTCATCGCCCGTCAGACCATGGCAGAGGTTCGGGAAGCCGTAAAAATATAAATATCTATGATTGAAGAACAGACGACAGATTACGCGATCAAGCTGGATATTTTCGAGGGTCCATTGGACCTGCTGTTATATCTCATCAAAAAAAATGAGATCGACATTTATAATATCCCTGTCGCCCTGATCACCCAGCAGTATCTCGAGTATCTCAATATTATCAAATCGCTGAATCTCGATCTGGCGGGTGAATATCTGGTCATGGCCTCCACTCTGATTCATATCAAATCCCGGATGCTCCTGCCCGTACCGGAAGAGCCGTCTGAAGAAGAGCTGGAAGATGATCCGCGCGCGGAGCTGGTCCGCCAGCTTTTGGAATATCAGGCGTTCAAAGAGGCGGCCAAAGAGCTTTCGACAAGACCCATTTTGGAGCGGGACGTGTTTAAACGGTCGGCAGCCCTGCCGGAAGAACAAATCAAAGCAAATCCGGACGAGGATGAACTGGTTGAAGTAAGCATTTTTGAACTGATTGAAGCGTTTCACCAGCTTGTTTCCCGTCTGGATAAAAAAGAACTGCTGGAAATTGATTTAGAGAAATTATCATTGACGGATATTATCAATGATGTCATGGAGCGCTTGACGCGCGAAAAAAATCTCACCTTTGAAGAATTACTGGGAGAGAAAAAAGATCGGCGCCGAATCGTTTATACATTTCTGGCCTTGCTGGAACTCATCAAGCTGAAGATGATCAAAGCATACCAGACAGCAGCGTTCG
>CAZDYR010000473.1:0-2474 GCA_964509625.1 uncultured Smithella sp.
CGATGGTTCCGTCACTTTTGACTTCCGCATAGTCGCGGACGCGCTTGAGCAGCCGGTTGGCGATTCTGGGCGTGCCGCGCGCGCGCCTGGCCAGTTCTTCCGCGCCCGCTCCCGTCAGCCGAACGCCCAGAATAGAGGCGGATCGCTGAATGATGACGGCCAGCTCCTGCGGCGTGTAGAATTCAAGGCGAAAGTGCATACCGAAACGGTCACGAAGCGGGGAGGTCAGAGAACCCGCGCGCGTGGTCGCTCCCACCAGGGTGAATTTGGGAATGTCGAGTTTCATCGACCGGGCCGACGGCCCCTGTCCGATCAAGATGTCAATGTGAAAATCTTCCATGGCCGGGTAAAGGATTTCCTCGACCACATGAGAAAGCCGGTGAACCTCATCGATAAACAGAACCTCATGTTCCTGCATATTCGTCAGAATCGCGGCCAGATCTCCCGGACGTTCGATCACCGGCCCGGAGGTCACCTTGATATCCACGCCCAATTCCCTGGCGATGATATAAGCCAGTGTGGTTTTCCCCAGCCCCGGCGGACCGTATAAAAGCACGTGATCCAGAGACTCTCGACGCTTTTTTGCCGCTTCGATAAAGATCGACAGGTTGCTCTTTACTTTATCCTGGCCGATATAATCGACCAGTTTGGGAGGACGCAGACTGATTTCCAGGGAACCTTCGTCTTCAGCGCAAACCGGATTAACCAGCGGATTTTTCAAATGAGCATCCATCCTTTTCTACCTGATCAGATTTGTTGTTTCAGCCGGCAAGTATTTTTAACGCTTTCTTCAAGAGCTGGTCCATCCGGGCCTCGTCTTCCGCCTCTCGCGCCACCCTATCGATGGCATCTCTGGCGGCGTTGGCCTTATACCCTAAATTGACCAGCGCGGAAAGCACATCTTCCCGCATCATGTCCTGTCGCTTTTGTTTGGAATCCGTAACCGGCATCTGGTCCGCCGCCATTTTCTTAATGGCTTTCTCCTTGAGTTCCAGAATTAATCGTTCGGCCATTTTCCTGCCGATGCCCGGGATGGTGATCAATTTGGCCAGATTGCCTCCGGAAATCGCCTCGAGCAGGTCGGACGACGAAATGCCCGACAGAATATTCATCGCTACTTTGGGTCCGATACCGCTTACGGAAATCATCAGTTGAAAAAGCTCGCGCTCCTGCAGCGTGTAAAAACCGAATAAATGAATCGCGTCCTCTTTAACGGAGGTGTGAATATGCAGGGTGACCGGATGCCCCGCTTCCGGCAGTTCATAAAACGTCGTAAGCGGTATAAAAACGCGATAACCGACACCCTGCGCGTCCACAACAACATGGGAGATCCCTTTATAAGCGATTTTGCCGGACAACAGAGCGATCATATTAAACGGGCTGCTCCTTTAAGAAATTAGCCTGACAAATGGCCGCGGCCAGGGCGTCAGCCGCGTCAGCCGGCGGCAGGGAATTGAGTTTCAAAATAGCCTTCACCATCATCTGTACCTGCCGCTTTTCCGCCCGGCCGTAGCCGACAACGGCTTTTTTGATTTCCAGCGGCGAGTATTCGAAAACCGGGATTCCTCTGTCGGCGCAGGTAAAAATGACCACCCCCCGGACATGGGCCTGACGAATCAGACTGCGGACATTTTTCCCGTAAAACACATTCTCCAGCGCGACCGCCTGCGGATCGGTATCCACAATCACCATGTCAAGCTTGCGTGAAATCTCCAGAAGAACTTCAGATAAAAGCGAATCTTTACGGGGTTTAATTTCTCCATGCAGAATATGACGCAGATAATTGCCGCTTTTATCAATCACGCCATAACCTGTCACGATGCTTCCGGGATCGATGCCTAAGATTCGCAATATATCCGCTTTCGTAAGAGGGTGGATCTAATTTCCTAACTTAGCTTCTCCATCACATCTTCATCAATGTCAAAATTGGAATAGACGTTCTGCACATCGTCGTTGTCCTCCAGTTTCTCCATCAATTTCAGCATCGATTCCGCCTTGCCTCCTTCGAGCTTCACGGTATTGGATGGAATCTTGCTGATGGACGCTTCCAGATGTTTGATGCCTTTGGCGTCAATGGCCTTTTTCACGGCTTCAAAAGCCGCCGGCTCCGTGATCACTTCATATTCACTGCCTTCCGCCTTTACATCTTCCGCTCCGGCTTCCAGCGCCAGCTCCATGAGCTCGTCTTCGCCGATCAGTTTTTTATCAATGACGATGCTTCCTTTTTTCGAAAATATCCAGGCCACACAGCCGTTTTCGCCCAGGTTACCACCATGCTTGGAAAAGATGTGACGAACTTCCGCCACCGTCCGATTTTTATTATCCGTCATAACATCGACGATGACCGCCGCGCCGCCCGGTCCATAGCCTTCATAGCGGATCGATTCGTAAGTCTCGGCATCGCCGCCCAGGGCTTTCTTGATGGCGCGCTCGATATTGTCCTTCGGCATGTTTTCGACGCGGGCATTCTGCAC
>CAZDYR010000474.1:0-2471 GCA_964509625.1 uncultured Smithella sp.
CCAGCAATGAAATCATCGGCGTCATCACCATTTCCCGGCGGATGTCTGATGTTGTGTTTACGCAGGAGGATGTGGATATTCTGGTGCCGCTGCTGTCCAATGTGGCCTATATCTACGACAACATCAACATGAATCAGTCCATATCGGAACTGTCGCGCAATATTCAGTCCCTGAGGTATATTTCCAAAACCATCAATTCCAGCCTGAAGGGGCAGGAAATGGCGCAGGAAATCTTCGAACAGATGAGGAAAAATATTTCTTTCGACACGATCGCACTTTTGAACATCGTCAACGCCAGTCCGAATAAACTTGCCGTTGTGGACTTCATGAGTTTTATTTCCACAAACCTGAGCCGGGGCAGAACCCTGACTTACGAGGGAACCATCCTGGAAAAAGCCATCAATGAACAGCGCAACCTTTTTGTTCCCGACGTCCATCAACTGACATCCTATATTGACAAAAAGGTCTTCGGAAGGCCGGATGTCCAGACCGCTTTGATCATGCCGCTGAAAGTCGAAGGGCAGGTGACCAGCGTCATTCTGATTTTCAACATTCCGAAAACGGACTGGGGCCGGCTGAGTGAAATCGTTAACCTCATGGGAGATCAGCTCTCCCTGGCCATGGAAAAGGAAAGGCTGATCGAATCATTGATTAAACGGGATCGCGTGCTGGATTCTCTCAGGCTGATCGGCCAGGCCATTACGGCATCCACCTTCCATACGGAACAAATTTTATCCCACACCATGGAGATGATTCAATCCGTTCTGCCGGTTGAGGCGGGTTACCTGATGATGCCGGAGGACGATGACCTTACCTTCGCGGCGGCTTTTCGCCTGGACATGCAAAAGCTCAAAACCATCAAGCTGCCGAAAGGCACCGGGGTGGCCGGCCATGTCTTCGAAAGCGGTGTTTCACTGATTGTTAACGACTCGCAGGAATATCCGAATTTCCTGCCGGCCATCGAGCATGAGCTGGGGTTCAGTCCCCGGACCATCCTCTGTGTCCCCATTATTTCGCAGGGAAAAGTTAACGGCGTCATCTCGGTGCTCAACAAGATGGAAGGCGCGTTCAATGAAACAGATGAAAAAATGCTGCAAACCATCGCCACCTTTGTCGGCACGGCCCTGGAGAACGCGCAGCGCTACAGGGAGGCTGTTTCCAAATCAGACAAACCGCCCCTGCTGGAAATTATCTAGATGATCATTCAGGTTTAATGAAAAGGTAATAAAGCCGTCCTTCACGGTACGTCTGGCCGGCAAGTTCGCCCGCGCGGTCGCCGACTCCCTTATAAACATCGCAGCGGCCCGCGGCACGGATGGCCCCTCCCGTGTCCTGGTCCAGAGCAAATCCGACCGGTCTCTCCAGATCAACCGCGGCAAAGGCGAACATCGCCCGGGGATAAATGGACTTGTCCGTGGCAATGGTTCTGAAAGGCGTCACCGGCTCATTGATCGATCCCCTGGGCTCTCCCGTCTCGTGCTTGAAGAAAACAAATCGCGGATTATGATTGACGTACAAATCGACCTCATCCGGATGAGCCTTGAAATAATCAATCATGGCTTTGATGCTCATGTTCTTCCCGGAAAGTTTTCGATCCGTGATCATTTTTTGCATGACACTCTGATACTCCCAGCCGTTATGCGCGTCGTAATGGACCGTTTCGATCTGCCCGTCAGGCATTCGGATTTTTGCTGAACCCTGCACATGAACGATATAAACCTCAAACGGGTCGCTAAGCCAGGCAAGCTCACGGCCCGCGAACATCCCGGAATCCTCGATGCCTTTCCTATGGGGGAATTTACTGATGCCGCCATCCAGTCCTTTCCGGCCCAGAACCGTCCCGTCTGCGTCTTTCACAAGGTCATCAGGCGTTTTGTATAAAGGATACTTGAAAAGATCCGTTCGCTTCAGCGATCCGTTAAAAATCGGCGTGTAGTATCCCGTGAACAGGACCGTTCCCTGGTCATCGCAGCCGACCGAAATATATGTGTCGAATTTTTCCCGCAAAACTTTGTTCATCTCACCGGGCGACATCCCTGAGGCGACGAGCTTTTTGAGTTCCTGCAGGCTTTTGACGGCCCGTTCATGCGTGATGTCTCCATAAGGATAAAAACGATTGCTGGATGGCTTGGCCATGTAGTTCAGACTGTTGTTGATGGCTGTGAGCAAACCGTCCAGATCGGAACAGGCTTTGGTATAGTCGGGAATCTGGCCGGGGTCGGTAATTTTTCTCAGGGCCAGCTCACCCGGCGGCAGCGGGCGGGTATAATCTTTCTGGATTTTCTGTTCTTCAATAATAACCGCGCCGCGCTTCTGACAGGCCGCGAGCGCGAGCAGAGCGACAACCAGCATCAAACCGGCAATGATTGTTTTATTTTTCATAGGCAAAGCTTATGACAAGTGCGTCATGCAAGTCAAAGGAAATCTGAAGGGGTGTATGGTGTATGGCATATTAGTGGATGGTGAATGGT
>CAZDYR010000475.1:0-2465 GCA_964509625.1 uncultured Smithella sp.
GATTAACGGACTGGGCAATCCGATCGACAACAAAGGCCCGATCTACCTGGAAGATGAATATCCGATTTATGCCGATCCCATCAATCCATTGAACCGGGGACGGATCAAATCTCCTATGGATTTGGGTATTCGGGCGTTAAACGGCCTTTTTACCTGCGGTAAGGGACAGAGGATGGGCATCTTTGCCGGATCGGGCGTTGGCAAAAGCGTCCTCATGGGCATGATCGCCCGTAATACAAAAGCGGACGTTAATGTCATCGGCCTGATTGGCGAGCGGGGAAGGGAAGTCCGGGAGTTTCTGGAAAAGAATTTAGGGGAAGAAGGTCTGGCGCGGTCCGTTGTGGTTGTCGCGGCATCAGATATGCATCCCCTCATCCGTATGAGAGCGGCGTACGTGGCCACGGCAGTGTCAGAATATTTCCGGGATCAGGGCAACGACGTCCTTTTAATGGTTGATTCGTTGACCCGATTCGCTATGGCGCAAAGAGAAGTGGGCCTTTCCGTGGGCGAACCGCCGACGACAAAAGGTTATACGCCCTCTGTGTTCAGTTTACTGCCGAAACTGCTGGAGCGATCAGGCATTGTTGAGGGGGTGGGAAGCATCACAGGTCTTTACACCATTCTGGTTGAAGGAGATGATTTTAATGAACCGATATCCGATGCGGCCCGCTCCATTCTTGACGGTCACATCTCGCTTTCACGAGCTCTGGCCAATAAAAATCATTATCCCGCTATTGATGTTCTTCAGAGCATCAGCCGCGTGATGATCGATATTGTGGATCCGGAGCATAAAAAGAAAGCCAATGACCTGATGAATATCATCGCCACCCACAAGAAGGCGGAAGACATCATCAATATCGGTGCTTATGTCAACGGATCCAATCCCGGCATCGACTATGCCATCAAGATGGTGGATAAAGTTAACTCATACCTGCGTCAAAGCATTGATGAGAAAATTGATTTTAACGAGGCTAAAGATCAGTTACTGGCACTATTCAATCCCGCTTAAGCCGGAAGAGTGTTTATTCTCCGGAGTTTACTGCGGGGTGGTAGATTGAATAAAAATTATGTTTAAATTTAAGCTGCAGTCCGTTCTGGAATATCGCCTGAATGTTGAAGAAAAAATTCTCAATGAATTTTCAGAGCTCAAACGTCATCTGGATGCGCAGAAAGCCATTCTAAATGCCCTGATAAAAGAGCGTGAAAATCATATCGATGATTTGCGGAACATGCAGCGTACCATGATGAAGGCGGATGACGTTGCGGCAATTCTCGGCTATATTGAGAATCTTCGTGAAAGGGAAAAAGAACAGAAAAATGTTATCCATCATGCCAAGGAGGCAGTGGAGCAAAAAAGAAAAGACCTGGTTGAGGCTGTTAAAAACAGAAAGGTCATGGAAAATTTGAGAGACAAGCATGCTGAGGAGTATCTCAAAAACCTCAATGAAACAGAGCAGAAAAATTCAGATGAAATGTCCGTATTGAAATTCGGCAGGAGAGGGACATGAAAAAGATCATTATCGTGGCTCAGATTTTTATAGCCGTTTTAATTCTTGTCAAGGTGGCGTCCGTTTTTGGCATTCTGAACAAAGGCGATGTATTCAACGAGGCGACATCTATTGCCAGGCAGGCATCCGCCCAGTCAAAGACACCTGAAATTCCGCCGGCAAAGCAGCAAACCGCGCTTGTAACTGCCGAGAAAAGCCCTGTTGCGCCTAAAGACGCGATGGAAGATATCCTATCGCGGCAAAGAGATTTGGCCCAGGCACTGGCCGCTAAAAAAGCTGAACTCGATGACAGGGAAAACGCTTTGCGCGCTGACGAACAGCGTTTGATTGCCCTGCGTAAGGACATCATGGAAAAAATGGTCATCCTGAAAGCGCAGGAAGAAAAGCTTGCCGCTCAAATGGATAAGACTCGCGAAGAAGATATTAAAAGATTTAAAGAGATGGCCAAGGTCTATGAAAACACACCGCCGGTCAAAGCCGGTCCCATGATGGAAAAGCTTGATACAAAAACTGCCGCCGGTATTACCATGAATATGAAGAAAGACAAAGCCGGCGCTTTGTGGGCTTATATCACGCCCGGAAAGGCTGTGGAAATTACCAGGGAAATCACAAAGGCCGGTGGCTTCAAAAGTGAATAGGTTCAAGGCTGAAGTTGCGAGGATCAAGACCAAGGTTCAGGATTAAAAGCAAGCGCTTCGTGCAGATCAGATGTTATTTTAATACCGGTTAAGCCGGACGAGTGTTCATTCTCCGCAGCTTGCTGCGATGTAATGAATTTTCTTGCACACCCCGCTGCTTGCGGTGTGGCTGTTCATTTTAAAAATATTAAACTCATAATAGATTCAACGTAGCTTAAAAATAGATACCGCAATCCGGTGTCTATTTTTTTTGCCTTACATCTTCAGTCTTGGACCTTTTCTTATTCACCCTACAGGATTTGCCTGATGAAACAGGAAT
>CAZDYR010000476.1:0-1088 GCA_964509625.1 uncultured Smithella sp.
ATTTTTATCGGGGCGGCCGGATGGTCTTCTCAGCCTCCTGCCGTTGCATCCGGCAGACAGCAGACCAGGAGGTTCGAGAGATTGTACTGTTCCCGACAAACACCCAGATTAGCCGTTTTTTAAAGAAAAAATGGCGTTCCCCCCGTGTGGCGGTCAGCCCGCTGCCGAATATTACCTTCGATCATCCTTTGATTCTCAAAAATATTCAATTGGATATTAAGAACCTGTCCTCGTCGGGCTTCGCCGTTGAACTCGCGGCCGATGAGGATGTTCTGATGACGGGGATGATCATCCCTGATTTGAAGATGAACTTTTCAGGCGGCTTACAGATACCCTGCAAAGCGCAGGTTCTCTACCGTCGCGCGGTAAAGAAGAATGTGATTCTTTATGGTTTTGTTATCCTGGATATGGACGTCCTCGCGTATAACCGGCTGAGCCATATTGTCATGAACATCATTGACCCCGCCGCGCATGTTGCCGACAAGGTCGACACGGATCAACTGTGGGAATTTCTTTTTGACAGCGGCTTCATTTACCCCCAAAAATACCAGACGGTCCATGCCAACCGGCAGTCCATGAAGGAAATCTATCAGCGGCTGTATCGTGATAATCCGGAAATCACCACGCAGATCACGTATCAGCGAAACGGCCGGATTTACGGGCATGCCTCCATGCTTCGATCCTACAGACGGACCTGGATGGTTCACCACCTTGCCGCCAGGCCGTTTGAAAAAAAGAGAACCGGCCTGCAGGTTCTGAAATATATCATGCATTATTTCAATGGCCTGTATCGGCTGCCCAGCGTGGGAATGGACTACATGATGTTTTATTTCCGTCCGGAAAACCGTTTCCCCGATCATTTCTTCGGAGGATTCGCCAGACATTTCCAAAACCCGCGCGCCTGTTCGCTCGATCTTTTTACCTACTTTAATTATCCGACATCCTCTCCCCTGAAACCCCTGCCGAATGGATGGTCGCTGGGAAAGTGCATAGACACGGATCTGGAGGAATTGGGCCGCTTTTACCGGAAGGCATCCAACGGTCTTCTGCTGGATGTGCTGGATCTGGAAAAAGAAGACACCGAGGGA
>CAZDYR010000476.1:1098-2465 GCA_964509625.1 uncultured Smithella sp.
TCATCAGAAACTGCTGGAGCCTCTCTCTTAAGCAAAACGGAAAATTAAAAGCCGTTGTGATCGTCAACCAGTCGAATGTGGGCTTGAGTCTCTCGGATTTCTTAAACGGGCTCAAAATTCTTGTCACCGATGCGGCGGGCCTGCCCTGGCCGATCCTGTCTGCAGCCATCTCCCAGGTCATCGGTATTTACGAAATGGACCAGATCCCGATCCTTCTTTATCCGTCCGATTATTCCAAGACGCACAATATTTCTCTTCCTGAAAAAAAGTACAACCTCTGGATTATCGACGCTCACCATTCCCGGGAATACAGCGAATACATGATGGAAAACATTAAGTTCAAAATACGGTTTATTATCCGGCTTCTCATAAAAAATTTCAAAGGGACATGATGGAAGACAAGCAGTATTACAGCAGCCGCATTATCAAGAGCTACGTAGAGTATCTCAAAAAGTTCCACTCGAATATTGATATAGCCCCATTGCTGAAATATGCGGGCATTGAAACATTCCAGCTCGATGACGAAGGGCATTGGCTGACCCAGAAAGAGGTTGATCGTTTTCATGACATACTTGCAAAGACCACGCAGGATCCCGATATCTCCGGAAAGGTAGGGCGGTTTGCATTGACGTCCCGCGCTTCCGGCGCCATGGGACACTACCTGCTCGGATTCATGAACCCGGCGACAGCATACAGCGTGCTGGAAAAAATAAACGGCCGTCTCAGCCGGGCATCGGTCATGAAAACCCGAATGATCGCGCAGGATAAGATCGAGGCCAAAGTCACCCTGCAGCCGGGTGTGGAGGAAAAACCCTACCAGTGCGCCAACCGGCTCGGCGGATTGGAGGCCCTGGCAAAACTTTCCACCAATAAACTGGCCAGTATCGAACATCCCGTCTGCGTCCACAAGGGCGGGGATTGCTGCCTGTATGTCATCTCCTGGCAGAAGACCCCTTCCCTGCTTTGGAAACGCATCCGCAATTACTCCTCTTTGATCGGTCTGGTTATTTGCATCGGCGCTCTGAGTTTCGTACAGCCCGCCTACTGGGACGCTCTGGTTCTGTCCTATATTATCCTGTCGATGGGACTGACCCTGCATGTCGAACATCTGGAAAAAAAGGCACTGCACGCCATTATCGACAATCAGTCCGATGCGGCCGACCTCCTGCTGGATCAGATCAACAGCCGGTACAACGAGGCGCTCCTGATTCAGGAAATCGGACAGGCGGCATCGATGATTTCCGAAGTTGACAACCTTCTTCGGTACACCATGAAATCGTTGATCACCAGGCTGGAGTTTGACCGGGGGATCATCATGCTGGTCAACGAGCAAAAGACGCAGCTCGTTTATTCGGTCAGCTACGGAT
>CAZDYR010000477.1:0-2457 GCA_964509625.1 uncultured Smithella sp.
TTCCGGCCGTCCCGAAGCGCCGCGTAACGTTCGGTGTCAACCACCGCTTCCTGCCAGCGTCCGTTTTTCAGATAGGTGTCGGCAATGTCGTGCACCCGGTCCTCCACGAGCTTTTTGAAAATGATTTTTCGGACAGCGCCTTCATTTTCATTGACTTCAATGGTGTAGAAAAAGCCGCCTTCCGAAACGCCGCCGGTCAGCGTCGTGACCTCCCCGAAATTGGAAGGATTCAGATAGATCGTATTTTCACTGAGATGAAAGCCCCAGTCCATGTGAACATGGCCGGTGAGGCACAAAAGAACCGGATGATGATCGCAGTAATACCGGAGTGCGGATGAACCCGAGGTTCCAAACTGATTGACGCGGTCGTGGATGCCGTGCGCCGGCTGATGACTGACAATGATCGACGGTTTCACGGCTTTGAAAAAATTGTACATTTCATTATTGCCGCTTTCAAACGGCTGATTTCCCCGGTAGCGTACGACATATCGTTCGGGGATGCCGGGGGTCCAGATGTCGGCGCCCCCATAGCCGGCGATTTTCAGATCCCGAATGCTGTGCCAGTGCAGATGGAGATCGCGTTCATGAAGCGACGTGTATTTCAGATCCATATCGTAGTTTCCCGGCAGAGCGAAGAGATGGGACTGCTGTTTGGTGGCCATGATATTTTCCAGCACTTTGTATTTTTGCTGTAGCACACGCCGCGCCCGGATGGTGTACTGCTGATACTTCGTTCCGTACTCTTCAATTTCGGCCGATGTGTCGGGATGGTTGAGCTGTTCATCCACGAAGTCTTCAAGGGACATGGATTCTTGGTGCAGGCGGGAGCGCAGTCCGTGGAAATAGGATTGAAGCTCGTGGTAGTTAATCGCGGTGTTCATGTTGTAAAAGGGGATGTCAATGAGATCGCCGGCAATGATATAAACATCCGCCACGGTTTCAGACAGGAGAATTTTCACGCGGTCAAACGCTCCGTGGATATCGGCTGCATAAATGATTCTCATGGGATCAAACCTCTCCTGCCTAATAATAAAATTTAAACGGGAGGTGTCCGCAGGCCAGATAATAGATCAGTTTGGCGGACTCCGTGCCAAAATCGCGCCAGGCGCCCTGATCCGTCCACCATTTTTCAAGGCGATGCTCCGTGAAAGAAGCGAAAGGGTAGATCCGGATGTTCAGGGCTTCGCCGGCATGGGCATAGGCCATGTAACTGCGCCGCGTGTGAAAAGAGGGCGCCACCAGAATCGCGCTCGATATTTTGTCTCCGGCCAGGTCTGTTAGGACAAACTGGGCTTCCTTCAACGTGACCGGGTGGCGGATCGGAGCGACGATGACTTTGAATTGGCCTTCTTTCAATCCCGCGTCTCTGAGTTTTTGCCGGACGACCGCCGGATAGTCGCCGTTGATGCCGAACGGTCGGTGCGCCGGCGCAATCCGGTGGATGACGACAATCATCTTGTGTGCTTTGCCTTCGGCAAGCATCTCCATGCCTGTTTGGATAAAACCGGTTCTGATGTAGTCCGCTCCCTCCAGAATAACGGCATCCGCCTTGTCGTCGCTCTGCGGCGCCATAAACCGGCCGGCTTTGTCAAACAAGGGTTCACGATACAGATGGCCGATGACGAACGCCACCGCCAAAACCAGCAAAAAGCTGATGAAAAACTTCTTTTTCATAAATGACAAAAACTCTTCTTTAAATTTCGAATTTTCCAAGTTTTAAAATATGTAATCGGATAATACAAGCGTTTAGTTGAGCATAAGCCCCGGAGCCGCGATGAATTGCGCACACCAGAGGCAGCGAGGCTTCTTTTTCCGGGTTTCCATGATGGATCTATGCGTTGTGGCGGATGTTTTTCTGCAGGCCCCCTGTTTTTTGGCCGCGTGCGGCACCTTCTTAAAGGCATGTAAAAAAGTCAGACAGAGGTCGCCTTCGGGTTGATTTTCGCGAAACCGGATATTATAGTGATCATAAATTCATCATCTTCAGAGGAGGCAATATGGCAGAGGATGTCTTGTCGGCTTGTACGGTCACGATGAACGTTCCGGTGGCGTGGGGAGAGATGGACGCCATGGGGCATGTCAACAATATAATCTATTTTCGCTATTTTGAGACCGTCAGAATCGAGTACTTCAACCGCCTGGATATGATGACATATTCCCGAGAGACGGGGATCGGGCCCATCCTGGCCTCGACCGAGTGCCGCTTCAAGACGCCCCTGCAATATCCGGATACGGTCATCGTGGGGACCAAAATATTGAGCATGGAAGATGACCGGTTCGTGATGGGGTATGAAGTCTTCAGCACGAAGCTAAAAAGGATCGCCGCCGAAGGAGAAGGCGTGATTGTAACCTACGACTACCGCAACAACAAAAAAGTACCCATCCCGGACGTGCTGCGCGCGAAAATCGCGGCGCTGGAAAAAATGGGGCCCTGAAGGCGCAGCACCCGTTTCATGA
>CAZDYR010000478.1:0-2449 GCA_964509625.1 uncultured Smithella sp.
GGGATTTATTTATTCTCCCGTGAAGTTGGGTTCGCGTTTCTGCAGGAAAGCGGTGATGCCTTCCGTGGCGTCTTTGCTGGCGCCCAGTCGCGTCGACCATTCACGATCAAGCTTCAGGCCTTCGTCAAAACCCTTGTCCATTCCCACGTTCATGCCGTCGAGCACCGCCGCTACGGCAAGCGGAGGCCGTTTGGCCAGCGCCTGGGCAAAGGCGGTTGCTTCTTTCATTAAATCGGCGGCCGGGACTACTTTATCCACCAAACCTATCGCCAGGGCTTCAACGGGCGACAGTCTTTTGCTGAAAAGAATCATGTCCAGGGCTTTGGGTTTTCCCAGAAGCCGCGGCAGCCGCTGGATACCGCCCCAGCCGGGTGTGATGCCGAGGTTGACTTCCGGAAGTCCGATAAGCGCTTTAGGGTTGTCCGTCATGATGCGGAAATGGCAGGCGATGGCGGTCTCGCAGCCGCCGCCCAGGGCATGACCGTTGATGGCCGCGATATACGGTTTTTTGGAACGGGAAATGGCGTTCATGATTTCGTTCCCGTTGGGCCCTTTGGTGATGTTGGCGATATCGGAGACATCCATGCCCGCGGAGAAGCCTTTGTCTCCCGCACCGGTAATGATGACGGCGCGGGTTTCCTTGCTTTTTTCAATTTCGTTGACCGCGATAAAAAACTCTTCCCGAATGCCTAAATTTACGGAGTTCATGGGAGGCCTGTTGAGTGTGATGGTGGTGACGAAGTCCTTTGTCGATACGATAATGTTTTGGTAATCCATCTTTTTTTCTCCTTTCAATTTTTGTCCTTCAACTTAATAGCCATGAGCTATGAGCTATGAGCTTTTCCCTGATGCACCAGCCGCATGCCCGGATAAGGTACTTCAAAGCAGGGGACGTTTTTGCCTCCCAAACTTCCGATGAAGGCCGTGCGGCGGTCTTTCCCGCCAAAACATATATTAGCCGGGCGACTGATCACAATGCCCTGAGGGTCTTCTACAAAGATTTCCAGCCGGCCCTGGGGGTTGATGAAACCGATGGCATTGGCTGCGGGGAAGGTCACCCAGAGGTTCCCGGCTTCATCAAAGGCGATGCCGTCGGGAAAGCCCATCTTTCCCAGAAAGTCAGGACCGTAAACTTCGGCGGGGCCTACATGGTTGTCGGTCTGGATAGGGTAACGCAGGACGCGGCGCTTCATGGTTTCGGCGACATAGACATGTTCTTCCTTTGCGTCCACCGCGACCCCGTTGGCAAAACAAATGCCTTTCGCGACGATTCGCGGCGTTTCTCCCGGAGCGATGAGCGCCAGACAGCCGTCCGGAACGGGCGCCTGAAGCGATGCGTCTATGTCGGGATTGTCCGTGGAGTTGGAAACCCAGAGGCGGCCCGCAAAATCCAGAAACGGGAAATTGGGCGTGCACATCCTGATCCCGTCGGCCTCGGTCATGAGCACGCTGTGGCGGCCTGACAAAGATAATGACTGGACTTCACCGTTGCCGATGTTCGCGACGATGCAATTTCCCTCCCGATCCAGGCAGATGCCGTTGGGCATGCCGCCCAGTTTCCCGAAAAATGATGTACGGCCGTCCGGGGCAATGCGCGCGCAGCGTCCGTAGCCGTCCGCCGTGTAGACGCTGCCGTCATCATGCGCCATGACACCTTCCGGACGCGTCAGTCCGCTCCCGATGGTTTGAACCTCCCGCAAGTCCATTTTCATGATGACATCCTTTCGATAGGGTGCAACGATCCGATCCCCGCAGCGCCCGCCAGGGAAAGCGGATGTTACGATTTTTCAATCCCGCTTAAGTGGAACGAGCGTTGGTTCTCCGCAGCTTGCCGTTAAGTGGTTGATAGGCGAAGCATCTGAGCGGCGTACCGTGATACAAACCTTCCAAACATTTGTTGCAATAAACACAGCGCGGTTTTTTATGAGAGTCCTTTTCCCAGTCGCGAATGAGGGCCGGTTCCGAGATCAGGGGGCGGCATAGCGCGATCAGATCGACCTCCTGATTTTGAATCATCTGCTCCATCATGGAGGTGGACCGCAGGCCGCCGACGGCGATAACCGGAACATTCACCTTGTTTTTAATATCCCGGGCCCAGGAGCGGAAATAACCCTGGCGCGACGCTTTATGGATTTTTGTTTTGTATTCCGTGCCCTCGTATTTTTCGCCCCGCACACCGGAACTGATTTCCAGAGCGTCATAACTCGTTTCGGCAAGCAGGCGAGCCGCCTCCATCCCCTCGGCCGGGTTCAGGCCGCCGGTGAATCCGTCCGCCACACCCAGTTTGATTAAAACCGGGTAATCCTCTCCGACCATACCGCGGATTTTCCGGTAGATCTCCCGGTGCAGGCGCAGCCGATTTTCCAAAGATCCGCCCCAGCAATCCTCTCTCCGGTTGGTAAAAGGCGAGAGAAACTGGCTTGGCAGATAGCCGTGCGCGCCGTGAATC
>CAZDYR010000479.1:0-2441 GCA_964509625.1 uncultured Smithella sp.
GGTTATGGGTTATGGGTTATAGGCGATAGGCTATAGGAACAAATGATTTGGCCGAATAGCAATTATCACGTACAACCTCACTCACATACTTTGTACTAAGCATCTCTTACTGACCGCTGATCAAACCTCATTTCCGGTCGGCAACGGACATATCCAAAAGATCAACTTCTTTTTCCAACTGGCGGATTTCTTCTTCCAGCTTCTCATACTCCGTTAATTTCCGCTTCAGAAAGCGGTAGGTAATATCCGCCTTCTGCTCGATGCCTTGTGGCGTCAGGCAATATAAATAAGCCATTTTGTTTCGGGAGTTTTTAAAATTCTCGGCTTTAATTAAACCCTTTTCGATAAGAGCCTTGATCAGGAAATTAACCTTGCCCAGACTCAAGCCCAGACGGGCGGAAAGATCGCGCTGCGTCATCTGCGGATTGGCGTTGATCTCCCGCAGCATTAAAAGCACGTCGTCTGTTTCTAAACGATTTTTTCTATGATTGTTCATAATTAATATATGTGTTCAAACAATGAACATGGTGAAAATAACTGAAATTATGGGATAAAGTCAAGAAATAAATTGGGCCGGGGTTAGAGGTCAGCGGTAATGGGCAGGGGGTTACACGCTGGGAGTACGTGCTTTAATCAAAGCAGCGATCATTTTGCCAAGCCTCTGGCAACGCTCATCCGCGCCGCCAAGAATAATTGAATCAATATAGCCTATTTCCTCAGCGATAATCAATTGTGTTTGCAGCTCGGCTAAAGATCCTTTTGCCATATAGAAAAACCTAACGGCGTCCTTATTGGAGCCACGCTCATCGCCTTCAGCAATATTACTCGGAATACTGACGGCGGCGCGTCTAATTTGATCTCTTAAACCAAAATCTGATTTAAAAGGTCCTGTAGTCGTGATCTTATAAATTAAAATAGCTAAGTCTTTGCTTAATTGCCAAACATTTAAGTCTTTAAAGCCCGACATCTCACTCCTCACCACTTACCCCTCACCCATTACCCATTACCTATACCCTATCGTCCAAGCCTCCAATCCCCTCACTTAAAAAATCTCCGCTTCTTTAAATGGCGTGCCTTGAGCGTCTTTGGCTGAGAGAATCGGCGGGGATTGCAGGGGCCAGGCAATAGCCAGATCCGGGTCGTTCCAAAGGATCGTGCGTTCATGAGGCTGCGCCCAGTAGTCTGTCGTTTTGTAGATGAAGTCGGCGGTGTCGGACAATACCAGAAAACCGTGAGCGAAGCCTTCGGGAATCCACATCTGGCGGTAATTATTTTCGGATAGCTCAACTCCCACCCAACGGCCGAATGTCGGAGATGACCGGCGAAGATCCACTGCGACATCAAACACGGCGCCGCGAACCACCCGCACCAGTTTTCCCTGCGGCTGCTGAAGCTGGTAGTGCAGGCCGCGTAAAACATTTTTCCCGGAGCGGGAATGATTGTCCTGCACAAAGACTGTTTTAAGGCCGGTCTTTTCCTGCCACAGTTTCTGGTTGAAGCTTTCGTGAAAAAAGCCTCGCGCGTCACCAAAAACACTTGGTTCAATGATGAGAACATCAGGAATGTTCGTTTTAACGATATTCATAAGTGTTAGCTCATAGCTCGTAGCTGGTAGCTCACAGGTTAAGGATTATAAAAAATATTTTTCTCTTTCAGTATTCTTTCCAGATAATCCCGGTAAGATGATTTGGGGGTTTCTTCAATCACCTGCTTCATTTTCTTTTTATCCACAAAACCCATCCGGAAAGCGACTTCTTCCAGGCAGGCGATCTTCAATCCCTGTCGCGCTTCCAGCGTGCCGATGAAGTGGCTGGCTTCCAGAAGGCTGGTGTGGGTGCCGGTATCCAGCCAGGCAATGCCGCGCCCCAGGGGAACCACATGCAGTTTCCCGCGGCGGAGGTATTCCATGTTGACATCCGTGATTTCCAGTTCTCCTCTGGCCGAAGGCTTCATGGATTTGGCAATTTTAACAATATTTTTATCATAAAAATACAACCCGGGCACGGCATAGTTGGTTTTGGGTCTGGCCGGCTTCTCTTCAATGCTGGTGGCGATGCCTGCCGTGTTGAATTCGACCACTCCGTAGCGTTCCGGATCATTGACGTAATAGCCGAAAATGACCGCGCCGTCTTTAAATTCCTTCACAATTTTATGGATATCCATTTTGCCGTAAAAGATATTGTCCCCCAGAATCAGACACACGGCCTCGCCCGCGATGAACTTCTCGCCGATTAAAAACGCCTGGGCAATGCCTTTGGGCCTGGGCTGTATTTTATATGAAAGTTTGATGCCCCAGCGGCTGCCGTCGCCCAGCAGAGCTTCAAAGCGCGGCGTGTCCTGCGGCGTGGAAATAATCAGGATGTCGCGGATTCCCGCCATCATCAGCGTGGACAGGGGATAGTAAATCATCGGTTTGTCATAAACCGGCTGCAATTGTTTGC
>CAZDYR010000480.1:0-2437 GCA_964509625.1 uncultured Smithella sp.
CTCCGATATTGATGATATCTTCGGCTTTCTTGTGCGTGGCGATGATATTCATGACCTCGTTGGCCAGCTTTTTCTGCTCCGGATCAACGATGTCAATCATGACCCGGCTGATGCTTTGCAGGATGTCAATCGCCGGGTAGTGATTCTTATTGGCCAGCGCGCGGGAAAGCGAAATATGGCCGTCCAGAATAGACCGCGCTGCATCCGACACCGGTTCGTTGAAATCATCGCCTTCAACCAGAATCGTATAAAGGCCGGTGATGCTGCCAACCCCCTCGACAATGCCGGACCGCTCCAGGAGTTTCGGCAGCAGACTGAAAACCGACGGCGTATAGCCTTTGGTGGTTGGCGGCTCGCCGACGGAAAGCCCTACTTCGCGCTGGGCCATGGCAAACCGGGTCAGCGAGTCCACCATCAAAAGAACATTGTTCCCCTGATCACGGAAGTATTCCGATACGGTTGTCGCCACATAAGCCGCACGCATACGGATTAACGGATGCATATCCGATGCCGCAACCACAACGACCGACCGCGCCAGACCTTCCTCGCCAAGATTTTTTTCCAGAAATTCCCGGACCTCGCGTCCCCGTTCTCCAATCAGCCCGATGACATTGACGTCGGCTTTTGTATTGCGGGCAATCATGCCCATCAAAACGCTTTTACCCACGCCCGATCCCGCAAAGATCCCCATTCTCTGCCCCTGTCCGCAGGTAAACAGCGCGTTTAAGGCCCGAATTCCAAGGTCCATCGGTTTCTTGATCCGGCCGCGGTCCAGGGGATTGATGGGATCGGCGTAAATCGGATATTCGTCTTCAAAGTGAATAGGCCCCTTGTTATCGATGGGATTGCCCAGTCCGTCAATGACACGGCCCAAAAGCTCCTTTCCCACGCCAATGGCTGCCTTACGCCCCATGGAGAGGATCCTGCATCCGGGTCCCAGTCCCTGAATGCTCTCCAGCGGCATCAGAAGCACCCTGCCGTTTTTAAAACCGACGACTTCGGCTTCAACCGCCGCGTTGCCGTTGACCGGGACAATGCCGCAGACTTCGCCAATCGATGCGGCAGGCCCATGACCTTCCACCATCAGTCCGATGATTTCGCTTACCTTTCCATTGACCCGGACCGGATTCATCCGGTTCAACAGGGTTTCGTATCGGGAAAGATCAACTGCCTGTGTTTCTGACATCTTCATCCGCCGCTAGAATAATTATTTATTGTGAAAAAGCGCCGCCTTGATTTCCTTCAGCTGGTTTTCCAGACGGGCATCCACTTCGCCAAACGTAGTTTCCACCACGGCGCCGCCCCTTTTGATGGACGAATCTTCCTCAAAAACAACATTCCGGATGCCATCAAAGGATTGAAGGAAATCTTTTTTTACTTCCATCATATAGCGGAAATCCTGTGTATTGAGGCGGATTTTCATTCCTTCCGTATCGGCGACATTTTTAATCGCTCCCTTGAGCACACCGAGAATCACATCCTTTCGAGTGGCCACTTCCTGCTGAATAATTTTTTCGGCAATCGCAAAGGCCAGTTTGACCATTTGCTCCTCCCCTTTTTCAAGGATGTTTTTCTTGATGGAAGGCAGTGCCTTGGTCGCCGCCGCCAGTGCGTCCATCGCTAAGGCAACATCTTTATTCTGGGCGTTGAGTCCCGTCGAATACCCCTTGGCGTAAGCGTCTTCACTTAATTTTCGAATCTGATTTTCCGTGATCTGACTGGTCTGTTCCTGAGACACAGACGGTGTTTTAGCCTGTGCCGGACCGGGTGGATTCTTTCCCCTGCCGGCGCCAGGGCCCGGTATTTTTGTTACAGGACCGGAAAGAGGAACAGATTTACCGGTATCCACAATTTCCCCGGCTTTAATCACCTTTCGTTTATACGAATCCATCCTTTTCATCTCCGCGTAAAATGACGATTCTGCCTTCCGACTCGAGCTTTTTCGTCGTTTCGACAATTTTCCGCTGACTGGCTTCAACTTCCGACAGCCGGATCGGGGGCATAAGCGATATTTCTTCACGGAGCATTTCCGCGCCGCGCTTGGACATATTCTTGAAGATTCTTTCCCTCTGAGATTCATCCACCATCTTCAGCGAACGGGCCAGGTCTTCGGCGCTGACATCCTTCATCAGTTCCTGCAGGGACTTGTCGTCCAGTTTCAACACATCTTCGAAGCTGAACATGTAATTGCGGATTTGCGCGGCCAGTTCGGGATCGGAATCCTCCAGCGAGGTCATGATCGCGCTCTCCGTCGCACGGTTCATCCGGTTTAAGATGTCGGCTATCACCTGGGCGCCGCCCATCTGCATGTCGGATGAATTTCCCGTGATCAGTTCTTTTTCCAGCGTTTTGGCCACTTCCTCGATAAATTCGCGCGGCACGCTCTTGAGCGTCGCCATGCGCTTGGTGATTTCATATTGAATGGCCGGAGAGAAGT
>CAZDYR010000481.1:0-2436 GCA_964509625.1 uncultured Smithella sp.
GGCTCCAACGGCTTTCTGGGGCTTGGCGCCAAGAAAGCCAAAATCCGCGCATCCCTGCTTTCATTCGACATGAATTTTTCTTTAGACGAGACGGATCATCGCCCTGTCCGCCAGGAAATCAAACGGGAACAGAAATTTGAATCAAAACCTAAAGCAAAACCGGACGTAAAACCGGAAATGAAGCAAGAAAAACAGCCGGAAAAAAGGCCCGAGGCAAAACCGGAAACCAAAAACAAGGTTGAACACAGAATGGCAAAACCGGCGCCACCCGCACCTAAACCCTCGGCTGTCCGCATCGCTTCTGCCCCGGCCGCGCCGGCTGAGCAGCTCGAAGCCAGGCAGGAATCTCCGGCGCTTGCCATTCCGGTTGTCGAGGCGGTTCCCGCATCTACGCCTTCCGCTCTGAAAGCCAGAGATCTGCTTGCAGGCATCCTGAATAAAATGACCTTCGAATGCGAAGTCATTGCCATGGAAACAGACGATACGATCATCCTCAGCATCCTGGGCGACAAAAGCGGTCTTTTAATCGGCAGACGCGGACAAAACCTCGACGCGCTTCAGTACATCCTGAATAAAGCCATCAACAAAGCCGAAACCGAGCGCAAAATGATTGTTGTGGATTCTGAAGAGTACCGGAAAAGAAGAGAAGAATCTCTGCTGGGAATGGCCGAACGCATCCGGGAGAAAGTCAAGAAAACACAGAAACCCCTGTCGCTTTCCCACATGAATGCTCATGACCGCCGCATCATTCACCTGGCGTTGCAGGAAGATGAAACACTCATCACCAAAAGCCGCGGCGAAGGCGAGTATCGAAAGGTCATCGTTCTGCCGGCAAAAAAAGGAAACAAAGAAGGCTCCGGCAGAGCCAGGGGCCGGCGATAGCTTTTGGTGAATGGTAGCTCATAGCTAGGGAATTGTGAAGCGTGAAGTGTATCTCGTATCTCGTCGCTCATAGAAAATCGATGGCTATTTGCCTAGAGCCTAACAGTCCAAAAGCCTATTGCCCATCGCCCATCGCACCGGCATGCGCCGGTCTCCGCGCTTTGCGCTGTGCTTGAACCTTGTTTTTTTAAACATATGAAAAATATGACGGAGACAGACACCATCGCAGCCATCGCCACACCTGCCGGCACGTCGGGAGTGGGCATCATCCGCGTCAGCGGACCTCTGGCCCCTGAATGCGGGCGCCGTCTGTTTCGTCCCGGTCATCCCAACTGCAACTGGCAGAGCCATCACGCGTATCACGGCGACATCGTCACCGCCGACGGTGCGACCGTCCTGGATGAAGTGCTGGTGACGCTGATGCGCAAGCCGCGTTCCTTCACCGGCGAAGACATCCTGGAAATTTCCTGCCACGGCAATCCCCTGATCCTCCAGACCGTCCTGGAACAACTCCTAACGCTGGGCTGCCGCCCGGCCCGGCCCGGAGAATTTACCGAGCGAGCTTTTCTCAACGGCCGGATGGATCTGTCGCAGGCCGAAGCGCTGGCCACCGTTATTTCCGCTCAATCGGACAGAGCCCGGCAGATCGGGATGGCCCAGTTGAAAGGATCGCTGGGCCGCAAAATCGGCGACCTGCGGACATTGCTGATTGACGCGCTGGCAGTGCTGGAAGCCGCCATAGACTTCAGTGAGGACGTCCACGAAAATGAAACACCGGCCATCCCGCCGCAAATTCACGAGGCCATGACCGGCATCCAATCCCTGTTGTTAACTTACCGGCAGGCAAGATTATTTACTGAGGGTATTGGGGTCGTCATTATCGGCAAACCGAACGTCGGAAAGTCCAGTCTGCTGAACAATCTGGCCGGAAGAAAAAAAGCGATTGTGACGGACATCCCCGGCACCACCCGCGACCTCATCACAGAGACTATCAATATCAACGGCCTTAGCGTTCATCTGACCGACACGGCCGGCATCCGCAAGCCCGGGGACGCTATTGAAAAAGAAGGCATCGACCTTGTCTGGGAGAATATGGAGCGGGCAGACGTCATTTTAATTCTGCTCGACGGCAGTAAGCCGCTGAGCGATGAAGACCGGCATATCCTGGAACAAAACAAAAACCGTACAGGCAAGCTGATCATTGCCGTCAATAAATCCGACCTGCCGGCAGCCTGGGCTCCGCATCAGATTCCGTATATTCCCCTGAGCGGCGTCAACCTGATTAAAATTTCGGCAAAATTCGGCGACGGGATGGATGTCTTGAAAAAAACCCTGACCGATTTGGCAGGCCCTGATGATACCATCGGTGACAGCGGCATGATCACCCAGCTTCGCCATAAATTGTCCTTGGAAAAAGCGCTTGCCAACCTCACAGCGGCCTTAGATTGTCTCAACGCCGGGCAATCCCCTGAGTTCGCGGCCTTCGAACTCCACTGCGCCCTGGACGAGCTCGATGAAATCACCGGCAAAAAAATTCAGGACGACGTCCTTCAC
>CAZDYR010000482.1:0-2435 GCA_964509625.1 uncultured Smithella sp.
GACCGCACCATATCCATTATTTTTGCTTCGGCCATTATCATCGGGGTCGTCACCGCCGCACTTCTTTTATTCAGCACCAGCGAAGGCGCCACACTGGCCAAGCGAAGTGAATTTGTTCAATATATTTTTGAAACGTTCTCCGCGTTCGGTACTGTGGGCCTGTCCATGGGCGTCACGCCCAGACTCAATGACATGCAGAAATACATGATCATCCTGATGATGTTCATCGGACGGGTCGGCCCGCTGACTTTGGCTTTTGCCTGGTACTCGCACCGGCGCAAGGGAATCACGTATGCGGAAGAAACGGTTATGGTGGGTTAAGAAGGAGGACTCTCATGAAAAGAGCTGTTGTCATCGGGTTGGGTATTTTCGGTTATCACATTGCGCGCACGCTGTTTGAAAACGGTTTTGATGTCGTAGCGATTGATAAAAACAAAGAGGTCATTCAGAAGATCCGGGATTATTCCACCAAGGCCATTCTGACAGACGGAACGGATCAGGACATCTGGGACGATATCGGCATCCGGGAGGACGACATTGCCATTATCTCTTTTGGTGAAGACCTCGCCGCCGCGACACTCATCACGCTTCATTTGAAGCAGAAAAAAGTAAAAAACATCATCGTGAAGGCGCCCAATGAAGACCACAAGCTGATTCTTGAAAAAGTAGGCGCGACGGAAGTTATCATCCCTGAAATGGATATTGCCCGAAAACTGGCCAAAAGCCTTATTTCGCCCAACGTCATGGACTACATACCGCTGTCCGAGGATTACATGATCTTCGAACTGGCCCCTCCCAACAGTTTTCTGGGGAAAACACTGGCCGATTTGCAACTGCGCAACCGTTTCAACATCGAAGTGATCGCCGTCCGCGACATCATCGCCGATCAGGTGCACATGGTACCGCACGCGAACTTTGTTGTGAAAGACGGAGAGGTTCTGGTCGTAATCGGCAAGGAAAGCGACATCAACAAACTCAAATAATCCGGGATAAAATCGGACGAATGAGCTTCTGCGGCGCCTGCTCTCGTCAGATGCCTTTTGGGGAGATCAGACTCAGCATATCTTTGAGTGAAATTTCCGGATGATGGTATCGTTTTTTGCGCGCGGTACCCTTCCCGTACTGAATCGCCTCTTCGGGACACCACTGGATGCAGGCGAAACACTGGTCGCAGCGGTGCTGCCAGGAAGGTTTGTCTTCCACCATGCGAATATTGCGCGCGGGACAGATTTTTTCACAAATCCCGCAACCGGTGCATTTTTCATCAGATAGGAAAGATTTGTCCATTTTTCCCACGTGCGGAAAAGATTTGCGGTAGGTCCACGAAAAAAACGGATTCTGCCAGAACGGTCCTTTTTCAGGAGGAAGCTTTTCCTTATTGCGGACAATGCCGGCAATGCGTTCCATTTTTTTCAGCGCCGCGGTAAATTTTTTCCGTTGCTTTTCCTCGGAAATCGCTCCGCGCCAGACAATGTAGTTGCTGGGAAGATCAAGGGAAAAACCCGAAGCGAGATGCCGTCGCTTTTTCTCCAGAAGGTTTTGCAGCTGAATGAGCGTTGCGGCCACTTGACCGGCATTGACGGCAACAGAAAATAAATAGGCTTCAGGCGGCACTTTCAGTTGATCGATGAATTTAACGACGGGCGGCGGCACACCCCAGATGTGGACAGGGAACACCAGACCGATGCGCTGCGTCAGGCAGTCAGCCGCTTCTCCCGAGCACAGGGCAATCGGAATGATTTCCGCGTCATCCAATAACCCGGCGATATTCCTGGCTGCCCATAAAGAATTACCGGTTCCCGTATAGCAATAGATGATTGTCTTCATCAGGGTGCCGACTTAAGGGCTCTGTTGTAAACCGCTTCTGAAAAACCGTACACTTGAATTCTGTTAATAATGGCAAACGGCACATCACTGCTGTCGTCTATTTCTTTTCTTTTTGCAGCGGCAGCCTTGTCGACATCAATATTGTATTCCGTAAACGCCAACTTTTTTGCATTCAAATATTCTTTTGCTTTGACACAGTCCGGACAATCGTTTTTCGTGTAAAGAGTGATGACCGGTTTTTTTTCCGCATCAGCCGGCACCTGTTCAGATTGCGCCACAGGGCTGCGCTTTTCATGAACCTTTACATTCTGACTTTTCTGATTGGGCGGTGGGGGATAATCCGTAATATGCGGCACACCGGATTCATCTTCCCAGGTATAAAATTCAGCAAAAGTCGTTCCTGCAAATATCATCATCAATGCCAATAAAAACAACAGGTGCTTTTTCATAAAAAAATCTCCATTCTTTAGCGTCACAGATGCATCGTTTATCCGGCACCCGCAACGACCGTCTTCTACCGTCCAACAGACACAACCGACATCTGAAGATTGACTCTAATTAGCAAATAATATCTGGAATATTTTTAAAAATCAATTCCTTTCTGGCAG
>CAZDYR010000483.1:0-2429 GCA_964509625.1 uncultured Smithella sp.
ATATATAATAATGAGGTTAAAAACCGTCGCTAAAATATTTTATTCTTCCTTCCCGTAGTAACCTGACCACTTTGCGTCAATTTGCCGCTGTATCCGGGCAATCTGTTCGTCGCTGAGGACCTTGAAGCGCGACTGCGCGCGGAAGTATTCGCGCACGGGAACCAGTTTGCGTTTTTCAACCAGTTTTTCGGACGCGGCGGTCAGTTTAAATTCCCCGTTGACGATTTCATAGAGATCGTAATAGCCCGTTTCTACGGCGAGCCTGCCGATCTTGATACCGTAACGCGGATCATATCCCCACCCCGGCGGGCAGGGAATGTGGATATGAAAATATTTTGTGCCGGGAAGCTCCAGACAATTTTTGATCTTGTCATAGAGATCCAGGGGGTAGGCGGCTGAACAGGTGGCCACATAACTTAAATGGTGCGCCGCCATGATGGCCGGAACGTCTTTTTTCTGCTGCAACTTTCCCTTGAAGGGCGTGTTGGCGGTGATGGCGCCAATCGGCGTCGTGCCGGACCGCTGCACGCCGGTATTCATATAGCCTTCGTTGTCGTAGCAGAAGTAGATGAAGTTGTCTCCCCGTTCCGCCGCGCCCGACAGCGCCTGCAGGCCGATGTCGCTGGTGCCGCCGTCGCCCGCCCATCCGGCAACCGTGGTGTGGTGGTTCCCCTGGTTTTTCAGCGTGGCGAGAATCCCCGTTGCGGCGGCAGCGGTGGACGCGAAGGTCACATTCAGGCAGGGAAGTTTTGTCGAGGCTATGGGGAAAAGCCCCTGCAACACGGTGAGGCAGCTGGGAGGGACAATCAAAATCGTGTCTTTTCCCAGGGCCTTGAGACCCACCCGATAGGCGATGGACAGACCGCAGCCGGTGCAGGCCCGGGTCCCCGGATGGACGAATTCTTCTGTCGGCAAATTTAAAATGGTCGTCTTAGACTGCATGAAAATCTCCTATAGTTTAAGCCCGATCCATGAGGGCTCTTTTGACACTCTGCCTTGCGTCGCCAAGCGGAGGGCCTGCGTTAAATCGTCCGTCCGTATCTCGCGGCCCCCGATCCCGGCAATAAAATTCTGCACCGGCGGCAAGACGCCCGTCCCGCCCAGGTATTCGTAAAGAGCTGATTTCAAATCCGAGGCGAGGGCGCCTTCATAACCGTAGCTCAGCGCCTTTTCGAAAACGATGATGCCTTTCCTGCCTTTCAAGGCCCTGGCAACCGCCTCGTCCGGGAAGGGGCGGTAAAACCGGACCCCCATGACGCCCACGTTGATGCCTTCGCTTCTCAACTGGTCAACGCAGACCCGCATCTGATAGGTCAAAGACCCCAGGCCGACAGCGACATAGTCCGCATCGTCACAGCGGTAAGGCTCGACGTACGGATCCGCGCTTCTGCCGAAGAGGGTTCCAAACCTCTTTTCCGCCTCCGCCGCGGCCGCAAGTGTTTTGCGCAAATCCTCGTGAAGCAGATAGCGGATCTCCATATAGCCGTGCGCCAGCTCTCCTTTGACAGCGATTCTGACATCCGGCAGAGTTACGGTGTTCAGATTGGCCGGATCATTCGGATTGAGGGCGTAGGCCGGCTGAAATGGCGGCAGAAAGGCGTCAACTTTATCCTGATCCGGCAGATCAAACGGCATGAAGGTGTGGGAGAGGATATATCCGTCATAGCAGACCATAATGGGAATGCTGACGTTTTCCGCCAGCCAGTAAGCCTTGATGACCGTGTCGATGATCTGCTGGTGGTCGCAGCAGTAAATCTGGATCCAGCCGGTGTCGCGCTGTGAAATGGAATCCTGCTGATCGTTCCACACGTTCCAGGGGGCGCCGACCGCACGGTTGACCACGCACATGACAATGGGCAGGCGGGCCCCTGCCGCCCATTGAACCTGCTCGTGCATGTAAAGCAGCCCGTTGGCGCTGGTTGCCGTAAAGGCCCGGGCCCCGGCCGATGAGGACGCGATGCAGACCGCCAGTGCGGAATGTTCGCTTTCCACAGGGATGTATTCGGCTTTCAGTTCACCTGCCTCAACATATTCGGAGAGTTTTTCCGTCAGCGGCGTCTGAGGGGTGATGGGATAGGCCGCGATGACATTGGCGCGGCACAGTTTGACGCCCAAAGCAGCGGCTGCGTTTCCATCGTCAATGATATGCATGGCGTCTACTCCTTGTCTTCTTCTGTGAATTTTGCTTCGTCCACCATCGTAATGGCTTTGGTGGGGCATTCTTCGGCGCAGATGCCGCAACCTTTGCAGTATTCCAGATCGATCGTGGGGGGGATGGTCCGGGATATCACGACTTCCGGGCAGAACAGCCAGCAGATGAAGCACGCCTCTTTGTTCCGTTTGCAGGGGATGCACAGGTTCCGGTCAAAGACCGGCCGCTCCACCCGCCACGAACCGGTTCTTCCGCCGTCTCCCGGACCGTGTTCACT
>CAZDYR010000484.1:0-2428 GCA_964509625.1 uncultured Smithella sp.
GTCCTGGATGCTGGACCGGTCGCCGATGATCACCGGCCCGAAGTCCGCCCGGATGGATACGCCGGGCGCGATCAGGCATTCATGCCCCAGCCGGACGTCGCCAATCAGCACGGCGCCGGGGTGAACAAATGAATCGGACGGGACCTGTGGTCTTTTGCCATCAAATTCATACAGAGCCATAGACGTACACCTTGCTTCTAATCCCGCTTAAGCGGGACGAGTATTAATTCGCCGCAGCTTGCTGCGACATATTGACGTTCATTTCATACCTCGACAGCTTGCTCCGAGATGGTTGATTAATTGAGGGATATATTGACCGAGCCGCCCCGGCCAAAGATATCATGCAGATGAACATAGCCTTTGAGGATTTTCTTTTCAGTCACCACGGCCAGAGACGTGATTTCTATTTTCTGCATGAACTCGACGGTTTCCGCCAGAGACGCTTCTTCATGAATGGTTTTGGGATTGGCCGTCATGACCTGGTCAACGGTTTGTCCTTCAAAAGACAACCCTTTACTGACCAGACGCCGGACATCGCCGTCCGTGAGAATGCCGAGCAGGTGGTTCTTTCTATCGGTGACCAGCACAAATCCGACGTTCATGCGGTTGATTTCCACGATGGCCTGGCGGGCCGGTGTTCCGGAGAACACACGGGGAATCCGGTCACCCACTACCATGGCGTCCCGGACCGTCGCCCGAAGCCTCGCGCCCAGGGAGCCGCCGGGATGGAATTTATAAAAGTCTTTTTCCCGGAATTTTCGTTTATCGATCAACGCGATAGCCAGCGCGTCGCCCATGGCCAGAGCCGCGGTGGAGCTGGATGTCGGCGCCAGACCGAAAGGGCAGGCTTCTTTTTCAACGGACACATCAATGACAATGTCGCTGTTTTTGGCCAGTGTCGATGTGAGTACGCCGGTAAAAGAGATAATGGGAGCTCCGATGTGCTTGACAGAGCTGATAATCGGCATCAACTCCCGCGTCTCACCGCTGTTGGAAATGGCCAGCAGAATGTCTTCTCTGGACACAATCCCCAGGTCGCCGTGAATGCCTTCCACGGGGTGCAGAAAGAGCGCCTGCGTTCCCGTGCTGGTCAATGTGGCGGCGATTTTGTGCCCGATCAGTCCGGATTTGCCGATGCCCGTGATAATGACCCGTCCCTTGCATTGAAAGATCAGATCGACCGCCCGGGTGAAATTCCCGTCGATTTTATCCATCAGACTTAAGATACTTTGTGCTTCAATTTTCAAAACTTCCCTGGCGCGTTGAATAGCCGCTTGATGCCTGCTCATTTTTTTGCTTTGCATTTTTTTCACTTTCTTCACCTGATTACATAATGTGAGTCAAACTAGCAAAAAAAACCGGACAAAACAAGAATCAATTGATGATTTCCGTTTGACAGATCGGATAAAATAAATCATGGTTTATCCGGTGCTTATCTGTTAAAGAGCAGGCAAAATTTAAGCCGACGAGCAAAGAATCATGAAAGCTGTTTTTATTTCGGATGCCCATTTGACACGCGCGACGGATGAACGCTACGGCCAGCTGATTCAGTTTTTGGATGATCTTCGGGAGGGCGGGGTACGGACGCTTGTCGATGTCCCGGAACTGGGGCGCGGCAAAACCCCGATTGACGATCTTTACATTCTGGGTGATTTTTTTGATTTCTGGTTTTGCAGAAAAGACCGCGTCCATCCTGAATTCCAACTGGTGATCAGCAAATTGGTTGAACTTCAGAAGACCGGGGTCCGCATTCACTTGTGCGAAGGGAATCATGATTTTTTCATGAAGGAATACTTCCACGATGTGCTGGGCATGGAGGTATTTGAAGATTGGGCCGTCATCGAGATGGACAGATTGCGGATGCTGGCGTCACACGGAGATATGGCCGACTCCTCCGACCGGATCTACAGGATGTTCCGCATAATTCTGCGCAGCCGTCCTTTTTATCATGCGCAGCGTTTGATTCCCGACCGCTTGCGGTGGTTTTTGGCCGGCATGACATCGAACGCGAGCAAACAGCTCAACGACGATCACAGTGATTATCTCGTTAACAAAATGCTTTCCTTCGCGACTGGAAAATTGCGCGGAGATTATGATGCTGTGATTTTGGGCCATTGTCACAAACCCGTTTTGCGATATTTTGACGTGGACGGCCGGAAAAAGACTTTTGTCACATTGGGCGACTGGATCAGACACTACTCTTTTGTCTATTACGAAAACCGGAAGTTTTTCATGAGCTATTACCCGCCCCGGTAACCATCCTGCTTCGGTCACTTTCCTTCGTTTCCCCATAGATGAAAAACTGGACATATCTTCGGCTTTGTGTTAGGAAACCCGCACTTTTTGTAAAAAAAGAGTCATTTTGAAGGTTTTCGGGCGCTTTTTCAGGCGATTCCCGGTTATGAGAACAGCAACTGATCATGCATCA
>CAZDYR010000485.1:0-2425 GCA_964509625.1 uncultured Smithella sp.
CATCTATGCAATCCCGCTCGCCGCCGGAGCGTCCATGCCCGCTTTCATAAAGACGCCAAATCTTCAGTTTACTCTGGCAACAACGCGGCACGGGGAACCGCTGACACCCATCAAGCGCAGGGGAAAGACAAATAATTCACCCGTAACGCCCACGTTTTGAGCCGCCTCCTGCTCCAAATCTTCAACAAGATATTTAGAGGCCTCCGCAACCATCCGGTGGAAAGCGAAAGGCTCTTTATTTTCAATTTGAATATCACCGGACACAACTATCAAAGCCGGTGGCAAAGAAAGAATCTCCTGAACGTTTCTGCCTGTCAGTTTTGCGGACTTGTTTTGCGCTGTTCTCAGAAAAAGAATTTTCTCATCGCGATATGCCTTCAAAGAGTGGAGCAGAACGGAGCAGGATGTTTCGTCTGAGAGATTCAGCAAAAAATAGCTGCCCATGAGCTGGTCGGAAGGTAAAGTCTCCAGCAAAGCGCCATTTTCCAGAAAATGCCCGGGGGCATCGATGTGAGTTCCACTCTGCGTTCCCAGAATCAACCGCGTGACAAGGAATCCTTCTTGAGCGATAGAACTCCACTCCGTCATCTCCAGCGGGGGATCAGAGTATTTCCCGTGCGTATAAGGTATAAAAGATGCGTTTAATGGCTTTGTGAGATCAATGATCATAAGCGGCTACAGTCTGAAAACTTCATCTTCCGGCAGTCTACGGCTTAAACCCCTAAGCCTTATTATATTCCGTGAAGATCATGGAGAAGACGGCGCGCCCCTGTGTCGCGGAACGTAAATCCGTGGAATAACCAAACATGGCTTTGAGTGGAACTTTGGCTTTAATTTCGGAAACGGGTCCTTTAGGATTGACGGCCTGAATTTCACCTCTTCGGGCATTGATGTCGCCAATGACATCACCCATGAATTCACTGGGTGTGATGACATCCACGGTCATAATGGGCTCGAGCATGACGGGATCGGCAGCCTGACAGCCGTCGCGAAACGCCGTGGACGCCGCAATCTTGTATCCTTGGGCTGATGATTCACCTTCCCGATACATGCCGCCTATCACTTTCACACTGACGTCAATAACAGGATAGCTTCCCAGCACGCCGCTCATCATAGCTTCGCGGATGCCTTCTTCGATGGATCCATGAAAATCGGATGGGATCATATCTTCGGCAGCGGCCACAGTGATCTCGTTGCCCGAACCGCGTTTACCCGGGATAAGCTCAAGACGGACCTGGCCAAAATGTCTTTTTTCACCCAGTTCTTTTTCAAAGACACCTTCCATTTCAACACGCTTCTGAATCGTTTCGCGATAGACAACACGCGGGCGGCCAACGTTGACTTGCGCGTTGAACTCCCGTTTGAGCCGGTCCACGATCACTTCCAGGTGCAGTTCACCCATCCCGGAAATGACCGTCTGCGCGGTTTCATCTTCATATTTTACTCTCAGGGTGGGATCTTCATCCGCCAGTTTGATCAGCGCCGAAGCGAGCTTTTCCTGATCGGCGGGCGTTTTGGCCTCAATCGCTTCACTGATTACCGGTTCGTAAAATTCTATCTGCTCAAGGATGATCGGATGCGTTTCATCGCAAAGCGTGTCTCCCGTCACGGTCTCCTTCAGACCCAGGACGGCGACGAGTTCTCCGGCCGAAGCCTTTTCGATACGTTCGCGCTTGTTCGAATGCATGCGAAGCAGCCGCGCGATTTTTTCCTTTTTCTTTTTGATGGAGTTATACACTTCACCATTGGCGGTTATCTGACCTGAATAAATGCGCAGATAAGTAAGCTTACGTCCTTCATCAAGTTGTATTTTAAAAGCCAGGGCGGCCAGCGGCTCTTTGTCCGAACTGTGGCGGATCTCCTCTTTTTTTGTTTTAGGATTGACACCTTTGACCGGCGGAATGTCCTCCGGGGACGGCAGGTAATCCACCACGCCATCCAGCACCGGTTGTATGCCTTTATTCCTAAGAGCTGCGCCGCACATTACCGGAACAATCTTTAAAGCAATGGTGGCTTTTCGCAATGCCGTGCGAACATCTGCGGTTGAGATCTCTCCCCCTCCCAGATACTTGTCCGCCAGGGCGTCATCGTAATCCGCAAGCGTTTCTATCATTTTTTCCCGCTCATGTTCAGTCTGTTCGGCATACTGCGGGGGAATATCCTGGGTTGTGAACTGGGCACCCTGTGTGTCGTCATCCCAGAGCAGCATTTTGAGATTAATTAAGTCGATGACACCGCGGAATGTGTCTTCGCTACCCACCGGAATCTGGATGGGCACAGGCAATGAATGAAATCGCTCGCGCATCATTTTGACAACATTGAAAAAATCAGCTCCGATGCGATCCATTTTATTAACAAAGGCGATTTTGGGAACGCCGTATTTATCCGCCTGATGCCAGACGGTTTCCGACTGGGGCTCGACGCC
>CAZDYR010000486.1:0-2420 GCA_964509625.1 uncultured Smithella sp.
CTTATTCCCGGCGTGGAAAACACGCCGGGAATCCTTGCCGCTTTCGGCAGCCTCTGTTGAATCATTGCCTGCATCAAAAAAACAAAAATTATCCAAGAATAAATAGACGGATGCGTCCGGCTAAATTATAATGCTCCGTATAGAATTGCGGAAAGGAAAAGCCATGAAAAAGAAAAACCAGGCGGCGGATTGCGCCAATTGCCCGCTAACCCGAAACGAAAGGATTTGCCTTAATCCGAAGGGTAAGGCGTTTCGGGGCTGCCCCTCGGCGGGCGGGAAGAAGATACTGGGTGAGGCAAAAAAACGCTACAACGATTTGGATGTGCGGGAATTCGCCCGGCAGGCGTCCATCCAGGAAGGCGAATGCTATGCGGGACGCGATCAAAAACCATTCGTTTTGCGTCCCACAAAAACAAGGATAGAGGAAATCTGCGAGTTTGCCAACAAGATGGGCTATCAGCGCTTGGGGCTGTCTTTTTGCGTGGGGCTGGCGCGCGAAGCGAAAATCGTGGCAAGTCTTTTAGCTGAGCGCGGTTTTGAAGTAGTTTCCGTCGTCTGCAAGGTTGGCGCCGTGCCCAAAGAAGAGATGGGTCTTGCCGAGCATGAAAAAATCCGCCAAGGCCAGTTCGAGTCCATGTGCAATCCGGTCGCTCAGGCGATGTTCATGAACGATGCGGGTGTGGAGTTTAATATTCTGCTGGGCCTCTGCGTCGGCCATGACTCGCTTTTCTTTAAACACGCGGCTGCGCCGACCACCGTTCTGGCCGTCAAGGACCGCGTCACGGGGCACAATCCCCTTGCCGCGGTTTATCTGCTGGACAGTTATTACTCAAAACTCAAAGAGACAGGCAGATAGTGCTTTGCTGGCAGTGGATGGTTGATAGATCATAGTTTGTTTCTTGCGGTTCAAAAAGCAGATCGCATAATGGAAAAAACCGTCAAAGCCTGTCTTGCTCAATTGGAAAATATCGGCAGGTAAAAGCAGGCTTAAAAAACGCGGACACGATGCTTGGCATTGTCCCGCTCATTTTCACACGCGTTTTTCAAGGTCTCTTCGATGCTATTGTTCGGCGCTTAACATCCGCCTTTCAGCCCGGTGTGGAGCCCAATGCTTACAGCCGCCAATCAAGTGCTTAAAGAAATGTGAATCCACTTAAAGCCCAGCCGCACAGCTTTTCAAGAATTCTAACATACAGAAGTTGTATTTCCGCTACCTTGTTGCGACAAAAGTTGCAGAATTGCGACTATATCCCACCTAAGAGACGTTCTCTCTTTCAGTAAGTTGTTATTATCACAGATTGAATTAAATATTAGTCCGTTTGGCACTTTAATTGCTAGTTTACATAAGCATGAAAGAAAATGACAAAACCTCCTTGATCCGAAAAGGGATGCAAAAATGAAAATTGCCCTGTCGGTATGGAAAGATTGCATCTCCACGGTTTTTGACGCGGCGGAACAGTTGCTGGTGGTGGAAAAAGACGGCGACGGAGAGCTTAAACGTACGCCTTTCCGGCTCAACTCCGCCGACGGACCGTCGCGGGCCATGCAGCTTAAGGAAATCGGAATTGAAGTCCTGATCTGCGGTGCGATTTCCCGGCCGCAGGAAGCGGCAATCGCGGCCTCGGGTATTACAGTTCATCCGTTTATGCGCGGTTCGGTTCAGGAGATCATTGCTGCATACGAAAGCGGCCAATTGCATACAGCTGCATTTTTGCTGCCCGGCTGCCGGAGACGCGGGATGGGAGCAGGACGCGGTAAAGGCCGTGGCGCGGGGTGTCCCTGGAGATAACCAGACGGACTGCTAAAATAATTCGATTGAAAAGGAGATATTACAGTGAACCAGTCTATTCCCAAACAAATATTTTTCACCAAAGGCGTCGGGACGCATCGCGAACAACTGCATTCTTTTGAGCTGGCGCTGCGCGACGCGGGCATCGAAAAATGCAATCTCGTTCAGGTGTCCAGCATTATGCCGCCGGGCTGCAAGATTATTTCCAAAGCGGAGGGGCTCAAAAAGCTGAAGGCCGGCGCGATCACCTTTTGCGTGATGAGCCGCTGCTGCTCGAACGAACCCAAACGGTTGATCTCCGCTTCCGTCGGCTGCGCGATCCCGGTGGACAAGCAGACGTACGGATACATCAGTGAGCACCATGCTTTCGGATATACGGAAAAGCAAACCGGTGATTATGCCGAAGATCTTGCGGCGGCCATGCTGGCCTCCACTCTGGGCATCGACTTCGATGTCGATGAAAGCTGGGATGAAAAAAAAGAATTGTTTAAAATCAGCGGGAAAATCGTCGGGACGCGCAATACCACACAGTCCTGCGTTTTGAAAAACAAGGATTACACGACGGTGTTGGCGGCAGCGGTTTTTGTTTTCTGAAAACAAATGTTTAAGGGAGGAAATACTTATGAATGGT
>CAZDYR010000487.1:0-2407 GCA_964509625.1 uncultured Smithella sp.
AAAGTGTTCGATGTTTTCATCCATGGCGAACGCAGGAACAGCTCAACCATTAACATGTGAGAAAAGGAAAAAGGCAGGGCCAACACGGCCCCGCCTTTTTTACTGACACATCCTGAACCATTGATCTCCGACTGGTTAAACTTCGTATCTAACTCACACTTCTTTTATCATGACCTCACGGCGGCCACTGCTGTCCATTTTCCAAACATGAGAATCATATCTTCAAGATCAGGGTCGCCGTCACAGTCTGACCATTGGCCGTGGCCGGGAAACGCCACTGATGCATCCGGTTGATGACGCACTGCCTCACTTTTACGTCCGGTATGGTGTCGGCGGTGATTTCCACTTTCTGCACCGTACCATCCGCGTTCACCGTCAGATGGATCTTTACGTTTTTGGCGTATTGCGTTCCGGCCAGGCATTTTTCAATTTGATCGAGATTAGCTTGTACGATTTTCAGAATTTCATCTTTCGCCAGACCTGGGCCTGCGGCCACTCTCATAATGCTGATCCTTTGATCTTTGTCCTTTTTCCGGGGAGCCTGGGTTTGCTCATGAGACAGCTTGTCTTCAGCGGGGCGGCTTTGAGCTTCCCCCCTGACGCCCATGCTTTTATACAAGGCGGGAGCAGGATAATTTCCCTGACCGCCGACAGCATAATCAGAGACGCCTTCGGGAAGCGGCAGGGGCTGCTTGACGGTTGCGGGTTTGCCGTCATGATTTCGCACTTCATTATCAACTGCGACAAACGAAGTGAAGGCTGTCAGCAGATTGTAGTTCAGGCCCAAATCAGTCACTTCCTTGATGCGTTTATCGTCATTACTCAGTTTGTTATAGTCGGAAAGAATCGTGATGCGATGCCGCGCCCACAGATATTTCAGGGCGGCATTGTCTTTGGAAGGCTTGAAATCAGTCACTTTAAGGGTTTCTGAATATTTGCCGTCGCCCGCAATACCGCTTAGCTTAATTGCGCCCTGCGGATTGCCGCGCCATTTTCCAAAAACCAGCACCGGACGTTCGGCCAGCACATCGGGAATGGATATGGGCTCGACATCATAGGCGTCGAATCCACTGAAGCTGATCTTCACCTGGGTAAGCACAGGAGACTGGATCATCTTGCGGAAGCGTTCCGCCTGCCCCTCGGCCATATCCTGTTTGGTAACGATAAAAGGCTCGCCCATGCCGACATGCGCCATTCCTTCAATGATGTGGCGGTTGACGCTGGAACCGATGCCAAAAGCGAACATATTGGCATGGCTTAAATTTTTACGGATCAGGTCAAACGCTTCTTCCTCCACGCTGACATAGCCGTCGGTGACAACAACAAGCGTTCGTGAAAATCCATCATCTTTTTTAAGCGATAAGGCGCGTTTCAGCGCGGGCAGAAGTTCCGTCCCGCCGCCGCCATGCTGGCGTTCAATCACCTGAATGGCTTTTTGAATATTCGCGGAAGTGGCCGGAAGAGATTCCTCGGCCATGAGCGTGTTGCCGCCGGAAAAAAGCAGGACATTGAATTTGTCCGTCGGGCGCAGATTTCCGATCAGATTGGATAGAAGCTTCTTGGAAATATTGAGCGGGAAGCCATGCATCGAGCCGGAAACATCCACGATAAAGATATACTCCCGTCCCGGAATGGCGGCGCTGGTTATTCTTTTGGGCGGCTGCATCATGAGAACAAAGAAGTTTTCCTTCTCCCCCTGAGACAGCAAAAGGCCTGTCTGGATTTTGTCTCCATCCAGACGATAGCGCAGAATGTAGTCGCGATTCCCGTTATGAGCATCGGCTTGGTCGAGCGACACTTTCGCCTTTGAAGCGCTCTCATAGTCTGCTTTTACTTTATGGGATGAGCAGGTTAAGTCCCTGATGGGCATTCCGGCGTTAATCGCCACCGCAATATCGAAAGTTGTCGCGGACAGTTCACCCTGGCGCAGATAGGGATTTTCCACCCAGTGTTCGGAAGGAGGCACGCTGCCCGCCTTCGCGTTGGAATAGCGCGGCCCGACAACCGTGGGGTAAACAAATTCATAGACGCGATCTGTCGGGACCAAAAGCTCCGTGTACCTGAGTTCGACCTTGATTTCATCGCCGGGCATGATATTGGCAACATTCATCTGAAAAACATTGGGGCGCTGCTGCTCCAGAAGCGATGCGTTCTTCCCCGCGTCACGGGCCTGCTCGTATTCCCGCCGAGCATCATCGCGCTTTTTGATTTTCGCTTCTATAACCCGTTTGCCGATCGTCATTTTCATGCCATATGCGGCGGCTCTTGTGGATGCCGGGAAAATATAGATGGCTTCCAGGGGCTTTTTGCCGTCATTCTTATAGACCTGCGTGACCAGCACGTCGGCGATGACACCGGAGATATTCACCGAAGCCTGCGTGGACCTGAGCGGCAACCGGTCTGTGTC
>CAZDYR010000488.1:0-2361 GCA_964509625.1 uncultured Smithella sp.
TTTTCCCTTGCACAGAACTTCTCTTGAATAGACCTCGCCTTTGGAAAGGATTGCAGGAGCCTCCACCCCGATTTGTTGATATTCTTCCAGATGGACATAATTGCGTGAGGTGGAGGCATTGATCGTCTCTTCATATGAGTAGCCCATCATGTCTATATAAGCCCGATTCATCCACCCGTACTTGCGGTCCTTGACCAGGATCAAGCCGACGTTGACGGTATCCAGAATCGTCTGGTTCAAACGGGCCAGTTCTTGAAATTTTCTCTCCGCCTCTTTGCGCCTGGTAATGTTGCGGGACACCGTCCGGAAACCAATCGGGTTTCCCGCCGTATCGTGCATCAGGCCGACGCTTAATTCTTGAAAAAGAACCGTCCCGTCGCGACAGATGATTTCATAGTCCACCAGTGTGCCGGGAGCGCCGGTCAGGAACGTCTGGTTATAAACGGCTTTTACTTTTTGGGCCATTTCCGGCGACGTGAATGCGCGATAATCCATTTGAAGCAGTTCGTCGAGCGTGTAGCCGAGGGTGGAGCAGACATTTTCGTTGGCGAAGGTAAAACGCCCGGCAAGGTCGCATTCAAAGTAAGCATCCAGCATGTTCTGGATAATACTCCGGAATTTTTCCTCGCTTCGGCGCAGAGCGCCTTCGATCTCACGGCGTTCGGTGATATCGTGGATCATGGAGTAGTGCAGTTGTTTGCCGGCGATTTCCACGGGACCGCAAAAAACCTCAACGGGTCGCACAATGCCGCTGGCCAGTCGATGCATGAAATAAAACTGTCTGCGTCCTTCACGGTTGGCCCGGTTGATTTCTTCCTGGATGTCTTCCGGGCTCATGATATTGATGTCCGTGATTTTTTTGTGCAGAAACTCTTCTTTCGTATACCCATAATAGGAGCAGGCGGCCCGGTTGGCGTCAACAATTCCGGTGGTCTCCGGATCGACCAGGATCATGGCTGCTGCATTGCATTCGAACAGGTTGCGATAACGCGCCTCGCTTTGCTCAAGAGCTTACTGAATGTTCTTGCTTTCGGTAACATCCCGGCTGACGCCGCGGAACCCGACCTTCTTTCCGTCGGTATCCCGCATCAGTGTAACGGCCATTTCCACCCATCTGTGTTGGCCGTCCGGGTTGTGCATTTCATAATTTCTGATGATGCCAGGTTGTCCGGTATGGTACACGTTATTGAAGATTTTGTAGATTCGCTCTGCTTCCTTCGGACTTGTGAAGTTTTTGTAGGCAATGCCAATCATTTCATTGCGTCTAAATCCACTGCGTTGTTCAGCCGCCTTGTTGACATAGGTTACAGTTCCCTTTAAGTCTGTTTCGAAGCAGGCGTCGCTGATGTTTTCCAGAAAATCCCGATACCGTTCCTGTTCCGCGGAGACCTTTATCCTCCCGGTAAGATCCCGGGCGACTCCAATGATGCCGATCAGATTTCCTTTCGGATCAACCATGGGTGCCATGCTCAAAGAGACATGAAATACTTTTCCGTCCTTGCTTTTGTGCTCCCCTTCTTCCAAGACGAGGCGTCGTCCCTTTTTGATACGGTCAATGATGGCCATGACGTTACTTTGCGCTTTGTCGGGAACGATTTGCCGGATGGGTTTCCCGATGATATCCGCTTTGGCATAACCGTAAATCCTTTCGGCGCTTTGATTCCAATCGGCAATCGTTCCATCCATAGTGACCAGCACGATGGCGTCTTGCGTGACATCGGTTATGTCAGAACATTGAATATTGCTGAACCGGGGCAGCCTGTCTTTGGTTGCTTTTTCAACTGTTTTCTCGGGCGCGGGTTTTTTCAGGGCCATAGATTTATCTTTTGTTTCCGTAGTCTGATGAATATATCGGATTTGCATTCATTTTACTTAATCAATGGATGAAGATCAAGCACGGCGGAAGGAGTGGTCAAATCATCATTTCATATCCTATTGCCGCTTTTGGATAGGTTGCGCGGTCCTGTTATCGGCGGTTGACACCGGGGGCCGACCGCGCGTAAGATGAGGAAAAATCGAAAAAGCAGGAAAAGATTCAAGTGCCTGCGTGAAGGAGACATCATGAAAATACCGATCTGGCAGGTCGATGCTTTCACGGCCAAATTGTTTTCCGGCAATCCGGCGGCCGTGTGTCTTTTGGATCAGTGGCCGGATGATGCGACGCTTCAGTCCATCGCCTGCGAAAACAACCTGTCGGAAACCGCCTTCCTGCTCAGACACGGCGATGGGTTTGAACTGCGCTGGTTTACGCCGCGAACGGAAGTCGCCTTGTGCGGCCATGCGACGCTGGCTGCCGCCTGCGTGCTGTTTTGCGGCAAATCCTGGCCGTCTGACCGTATCCGTTTTGCGACAAGGCAAAGC
>CAZDYR010000489.1:0-2358 GCA_964509625.1 uncultured Smithella sp.
GCCCGGAAAACCTTCGCCGGCCTCCTTACAAAACCAGGCGACACGGCGACGGTGGAATGCCGCTACCGGCGCAAAGACGGCAGCTATAAATGGATTGAATTCACCGGCGTGAACCTTCTTCATGATCCGGATATCCGAGGCGTTCTGGGCAATTACCGCGACATCGCGGGACGCCGCCGGGCCGAGGAGAACCTCCTTCATTCGCATGCGTTGATGCGCTATATTATCGAACACAACCGCAGCGCCATCGCCGTGCATGACCGGGATTTGAACTACATCTATGTAAGCCAGCGCTACCTGGATGATTACGACATAACGGAAAAGGACGTCATCGGAAAGCATTTTTATGACGTGTTTCCGAATCTTCCCCCCAGGTGGAAAGATGCGCATAAAAGGGCTCTTGCCGGGGAAATTGTGCGTGCGGATGACGATCCCTATCTTCGAAAAGACGGCACAACGGCCTGGACCTGGTGGGAATGCCATCCGTGGTATGAAGCGGACGGTTCGATCGGCGGCATCATCATCTACACGGAAGATGTCACCAAACGCAAACAGCAGGAAGAGGAAAAAGAAAAACTCAACGCCCAGCTTCAACAGGCCCAAAAGATGGATTCGGTGGGCCGTCTGGCCGGTGGTGTGGCGCACGATTTCAACAACATGCTGGGAGTGATTCTCGGACATGCGGAGATCGCCATTGAGCATACCGGCATGTCGCACCGGGTTTGCACGGATCTTGCGGAGATCCGCAAAGCGGCCCAGCGCTCCGCGGATCTGACCCGGCAGTTGCTGGCATTTGCGCGCAAGCAAACCATTGCGCCCCGGGTTCTGGATCTGAACGAAACGGTCACGGGCATGCTGAGGATGCTCCAGCGGCTCATCGGAGAAAACATTGATTTGAGCTGGATGCCCAGGGCGAACCTCTGGCCGGTCCGGATGGACCCGTCGCAAATCGACCAGATTCTGGCCAACCTGTGCATCAACGCCCGCGACGCAATCGCCGGTATCGGCAGGCTTATCATTGAAACCGGAAACACCGCCTTTGACGAGGGCTACTGTGCCGTGCACACGGATTGCATCCCCGGCGACTACGTCAGGATCAGCATCAGCGACAGCGGCTGCGGCATGGATCGTGAAACGCTGGAACACATTTTCGAACCGTTTTTCACCACCAAGCAACCCGGAGAGGGAACCGGCCTCGGGCTGGCAACGGTTTACGGAATCGTCAAACAGAACAATGGATACATCAGTGTTTACAGTGAACCGGGCCGGGGAACAACCATCACCATCTATCTGCCCCGCTACCGGGGCGGCAGCGAGCAGACATCAAAAGACGACACGGACGATAAGCCCGCCGGCGGCCATGAAACGATTTTGCTGGCCGAGGATGAACCGAGATTTCGCATGATGACCCAGACCATGCTGGAAAAACTGGGGTACATCGTGCTGTCGGCGAACAGCCCCGAAGAAGCCCTGCGGCTGGCCCGGAATCACCCGGGGGACATTCATCTTCTGGTGACGGATGTGATCATGCCGGAAATGAACGGCCGGGAGCTTGCCGAAAGCCTGCTATCCTGCTACCCGCGGATCCGGTGCCTGTTCATGTCAGGGTACACGGCCGACATTATTGCCCATCAGGGCAGCCTGGCCGCCGGGGTGCGCTTCATCCAGAAACCCTTCACCAAGAAAAAACTGGCCGCCACAGTGCGGGAAGCTCTGGACGATCTCTAAAGGCTGACGGTAAAAGTGTTATGGAAATGCAAGGCGCATTCATGATATCATTCAATCCCGGCTGATCGTATAATGAAGATCCCCGCAGCGCCGAGGCACACAAACATTTTCTACCGGAAAGCAAGGCCATGAAACCATTCTACATCCGAATTTTACTGGTCCTGTTCTTTTTTGCGGCGGGCGTTTCCGCCGCCCGGGCGCAAGAAAACCGCCCGCTTTTGTTTGTCGGCAACGCCGATTATCCGCCGCGTGCCTACCTGGAGCATGGAGCCCCCAAAGGCGTGTGTGTGGATATCGCGCGCGCCGTCGCGAAAGCCATGGGCCGCGAAATCACCATTCAATTGATGGACTGGGATCTTGCCCAGAAGATGGTTCAACGGGGAGAAGCGGATGCCGCCATCGGCATATCCATCTCAGAAGCGCGCAAAAAACTTTTCGATTTTTCCGACATGGTCACGGTCTTCGAATTTTCCTTCTTTTTGCGCGAGGGAACTGCCGGCATCCAAGGACTTGATGATTTGGAGGGAAAAACCGTCATCGTCAATCCCGGGTCTTATCCGCACGCCCTCCTGAAGGAAAAGAAGAACATAACCCTGCTTTTCGCTTCAGACCACCTGGCCGCCTTCCGGA
>CAZDYR010000490.1:0-2356 GCA_964509625.1 uncultured Smithella sp.
GCAAAACACCCTTGCGTTTAACAATTTTGCACTTCTCGCATATTTTTTTCACTGACGATCTTACTTTCACGCTTTAAACTCCTTATCCTCGGTAAAAAAATACCTTACTTCGTTCTGTAAGTAATCCGGCCCCGGGTCAGATCATACGGAGACAGCTCTACCGTTACTTTGTCCCCCGGCAATATTTTAATAAAATGCATCCGCATTTTCCCGGAAATGTGCGCCAAAACCTTGTGACCGTTTTCCAGTTCCACACGAAACATGGCATTGGGCAGGGGTTCAAGAACCCGACCTTCAACTTCTATTGCTTCCTCTTTGGCCATACACTTCTACTACCGCCGTTTTTATAAACCACTCAATTTAACTTGCTCAGAATCTCCGGTCCATTGTCGGTTATCGCAACCGAATGCTCAAAATGAGCCGATAAACTTCCGTCCGCCGTAATGACTGTCCAACCGTCCGATAAAATCTTTACCTTATATTTACCGGCATTAACCATTGGTTCTATGGCCAGAATCATGCCTTTTTTCAGTTCGATTCCCCGGCCTTTTTTTCCAAAATTCGGGATCTGCGGATCCTCGTGCATGTTTTTGCCGATCCCGTGACCGACAAAATCCCGTACAACCGAATAACCGGCGGCCTCGACCGTTTCCTGCACCGCCGCCGAGATATCTCCCAGGCGGTTTCCGTCACAGGCCTCAGCGATTGCCGCGTATAAACTCTGCTCGGTCACCTGCATCAGCCTGATCGCCTCCTCGCTCACCTTCCCGACGGGAAGCGTTATCGCCGAATCGCCATAGAGGCCTTGATAGCAAACACCATAATCAAGCCCGATGATATCACCTTCCGCCAGCACGCGATTCGAAGGCATGCCGTGAACCACTTCTTCATTAACAGAGGCACACAGCGAGTAGGGGTAGCCCCGATAACCTTTGAAGGCCGGCTTTGCCCCTCTTTTTTCGGTGACGCTTTCAGCTATTTTATCCAGCTCCCGGGTCGTCACGCCGGGTTTTACCTTTTCCCGAAGAACACTTAATACTTCTGCAACAATCCGGTTGCTTGCCCTGGCTTTTGCTATTTCGTCCGGCTGCTTCAAAATGACCATGAGCCCCAACCTTCAGGAAAACCAATTTTTTATCGTCTGCGAGCCATGTGTCCTTTTTTCATAAACCCTTCATATTGACGGGTCAATAAGTGTGACTCAATCTGGCTGGCCGTATCCATCGCCACGCCAACGACGATTAAAAGAGACGTGCCACCAAAATAAAAAGGTGTATTTAATTGAGAGATCAGCACACTGGGCAGCACACAAATAATAGAAACGTAAATCGCGCCGCTGAATGTGAGTCTTTCCAGTATTTCCTCAATATACTCGGCGGTTTTTTTCCCGGGCCGGATCCCCGGAACATAACCGCCAAACTTTTTCATATTGTCCGCCATATCGTCCGGTTTAATGGTAACGGCAGTATAGAAGAAACAGAAGAAGAAGATCAGGGCCACAAACAGGATTTCATATCCAATTCTTCCCGGCATTAAATATCCGGATATCGTCTTCATCAGACCTGCCGGCGCAAAATTGGCGATGGTCGCCGGAAACATAATGACAGAGGATGCAAAAATCGGAGGGATAACGCCCGACGAATTAATCTTGAGCGGTAAATGTGTTGTCTGCCCGCCGTACATTTTTCTCCCGACAATTCTTTTCGCATACTGCACGGGGATTCTTCTTTGTGCCGCCTCGACATAAACGATGGCGCCAATCACGGCAATCATGAATATCGCTAATAAAACGATCAGGAGAAAATGCAGTTCGCCGGAAGAATACAAACTAAACGTCCTGCTGATACCACTGGGGATATTACACACGATGCCCGCAAAAATGATCAGAGATATTCCGTTGCCGATACCTTTTTCCGTAATAGTTTCACCCAGCCACATCAAAAACGCCGTACCGGATGTCAGGGTAATGATGGTCATCAATATAAACCCCCACCCGGCGTTCAAAACGATCGGGGCGCCCGTCGGGCTGGCCATCTGCTGCAATCCCCAGGCAATACCAAATCCCTGGATAATGCTTAAGCCCACCGTGCCGTACCGGGTGTACTGTGTAATTTTCCGGCGGCCGTTTTCACCTTCCTTGGAGAGTCTTTCCAGATGCGGGATGGCAACCGTCAACAGATTGAGGATAATCGAGGAGGTGATATACGGCATAATGCCCAGGGCAAAGATTGAAAAAGAACTCAGCGCTCCACCGGTAAAAAGGTCCATTAATCCCATCATGGAACCCCGCGCATGCTCAAAAAAAGCAAGCAGCGCCGTGTTGTCAATTCCGGGGGTTGGAATGAATACACCGACA
>CAZDYR010000491.1:0-2354 GCA_964509625.1 uncultured Smithella sp.
GTCTCAGGCAGAATGTCGCGGGCCTTAGCCGCGCGCGGAATCAGAATTTTCTGTCCGGTAATGTTCATTGCGGCAAACGACTTCAAAATGCCTTCCGCGATGAACTCCTCCGGCACCAGATCCACCCGGATGCCTCTGGACTCGATCTGACGTGCCGTGGCTGGTCCGATACAGCAGATTTTTATTCCCTTGAGATCGCGGACATCCTTTCCCCTCTGGCGCAGGCGCTCAAAGAAAAAGTGGACGCCGTTGGCGCTGGTGAAGATCAGCCAGTTATAGGATTCAATCCGGTCAATGGCCGCGTCAAACTCAATCCAGTCCGCCGGCTCCTCGATGGCGATGGTCGGAAAAACGATCGGATTGGCTCCCTGTGCCGCGAGCAGTTTCGCCAGATCATCGGCCTGCCTCACCGGCCGGGTAATCACCACGCCAAGGCCGAACAGCGGCTTTGTGTCAAACCAGCGCAGCGTTTCCCTCAATGCAATGACCTCGCCTACAACTAAAATGGCCGGCGGCTTGAAATCATTCGCCCGCGCCCTTTCAACAATATTGCCCAGTGTGCCGATGAGGATTTTCTGATGCGGTGTCGTGCCTCGATGAATCAGGGCTGCCGGTGTTTCAGGCAATTTGCCTCGCGAAATCAATGCCTCGGTGATCCGGCCGAGATTTTTCACGCCCATCAGAAATACCAGCGTGCCGATTCCCGTCAGGGCCTGCCAGTCAATATCGCTTTGATCCTTGGTCGGATCCTCATGGCCGGTGATGAAGGCGACCGTGGATGTCAGCCCCCGGTGCGTCAGCGGAATGCCCGCGTATGACGGTACCGCGATCGCCGATGTGATGCCGGGAATCACTTCAAATGGCACGCCCTGTTGAACCAGTACTTCGGCCTCCTCGCCGCCACGCCCGAAAATAAAAGGATCTCCCCCCTTGAGGCGCGCCACGGTATGGCCGTCCAGGGCTTCCCCGGTTAGAAGTTCGTTGATTTTGTCCTGCGACAATGTGTGATCACCGCCCTTTTTACCGGCGTAAATCAAGCGGGCGTTCGGCGGCGCGTATTTGAGCAGTTCTTCATTAACGAGATTATCATAGATCACCACATCGGCCAGGCCAAGACACTCGACGGCCCTGAGCGTGATGAGTCCGGGATCCCCCGGTCCCGCTCCGATAATATAAACTTTACCCGGTTTCTTTTCCTTCATTTCAACACATCAGCTCCAAAAGTTTCCTGCCGCCTTTCTCCAGAATCATGTCCGCAAGCTTCCGGCCCAAAACCTCCGCTTCGTCAAGTTCTCCCCAGACTTTATCCCGAGCCCAGCTGGTTCCGTTTGGCGCCGCCACCAACCCTTCCAGCGTCAATCGGCCTCTTTCGATGAGACCGTAGGCGGCAATCGGCAGACGGCAACCGCCTCCCAGCGCTCTTAAATACGACCGCTCCGCCGTTACTTCCAAAGCCGTCGGCCTGTGATTGAGTCTGTCGCAGAGCGCGATCAGATCTGCATCTGTTGACCGCGCCTGCAATCCCAAAGCTCCCTGCCCGACCGCCGGCAGCATGATTTCCGTCGGCAGAAACTGCGTCACGGCTTCAACATATCCCAGACGTTTGAGCCCCGCCGCCGCCAGAACGATGCCCGTCAGATTTTCCGTTTCAATTTTTTTGAGCCGCGTGTCGATATTGCCCCGAAGCCCGACAATTTCCAGATCCGGCATAAACGCTTTCAACTGGGCGCCGCGCCGCTGCGATCCGGTCCCGATTCTCGCGCCTTTAGGCAGGTACTCAAATTTAACCTTGCCGCGGGTCACCAGCACGTCGCGAACATCCTCGCGCTGGAGGATGGCCGCAAATGTCAGTCCCTGCGGAATTTCACCCGGCACATCCTTCATGCTGTGAACAGCCAGGTCAATGCCGCCTGTCAGAAGCGCCTCTTCAATCTCTTTGACAAACGCCCCCTGTCCGCCGATTTGCATCAACGACACGTCCTGCATGATGTCGCCGCTGGTTTTGATGACACAAATCTCCGGTTCAACGTCCGGAGCGATTTTCTTTAATTGTTCAACCACTGAATTTGTCTGCGCCAGCGCCAGTTTGCTGCCGCGTGTTCCAATTTTAATGTTCATATAATTTCCTGTTCCTTATATTTCCCCTCCCCTTGAGGGAGGGGTTTAAGGGGAGGGGGTAACAGATAAACTTCACCCTCCCTCTATCCCTCCCCTCCTCACCTGAAGGTGACACGAGGGAGGGAAGAAAATAGTTAATCATCCAATCTAAAGAGCTGCCGCGCCGCCGCCACAATATCCTGTGAATTGAACTCGGCGCTTTCTTCCTTCATGACCGTCACCGGCGCGTGCAGGAT
>CAZDYR010000492.1:0-2351 GCA_964509625.1 uncultured Smithella sp.
GCAAAGGCCCGCGGTCAGACGCTGTTTGCGAATCTCCTCTTCTTTCCTGTCCAGAATAATGGCCAGATATTTGTCCGCAAAGCCGTCTTTCTTGGCCTGAATCAAAAGATCATCCGGCAGCTTCCTGCCTTTGTACGCCAAAATCTTTTCTTCCAGTTCGACCAGTTCCTTCATCTGCTCAATAAACCACTTTTTAATGAAGGTTTTTTTGTGCAGGGCATCAATTGACGCACCTTTGCGCAACGCTTCATACATGATGAACTGGCGCTCGCTGGAGGGTTCGTTCAGCCTCTCCATCAATTCATCCAGCGATCTGGAATGGAAATCTTTGACAAAGCCCAGGCCGTACCGTTTTTTCTCCAGCGACCGGATGGCTTTCTGAAGTGCTTCCTTGTAATTTTTGCCGATGCTCATGACCTCGCCCACGGCGCGCATCTGCGTTCCGAGTTTATCAATCGCGCCGGGAAACTTCTCAAAATCCCAACGGGCGAATTTCACGACAACATAATCGCCGGAGGGCGTGTATTTTTCGAGCGACCCGTCGCGCCAGTAGGGAATTTCATCCATGGTGATGCCTGTGGCGAGAATCGATGAGATCAGCGCGATGGGAAAACCGGTGGCTTTGGAGGCCAGTGCCGACGAGCGTGACGTGCGCGGGTTGATTTCGATGACGACTACGCGGTCGGTTTTCGGGTCGTGCGCAAACTGGACGTTCGTGCCGCCGATGACCTGAATGGCCTCGACGATGTCGTACGAATATTTCTGCAACCGTTTCTGAAGTTCCTCGGAAATCGTCAGCATCGGCGCGGTGCAGTAGGAGTCTCCCGTGTGCACGCCCATCGGATCGACATTTTCGATAAAGCAGACGGTGATCATGTTATTTTTGGCGTCGCGGACGACTTCGAGCTCCAGCTCTTCCCAGCCGATGACGGATTCTTCAATGAGGATCTGGCCGATGAGACTGGCCGAGATGCCGCGGCTGGCAATGAGCCTTAGTTCTTCAAGGTTGTAGACTATGCCGCCGCCTGTGCCGCCCATCGTGTACGCCGGACGAACGACCACCGGATACCCCATCTCGGCGGCAATTTTTTCAGCTTCTTCCACCGAAGTAGCCGGCGCGCTTTTCGGCATCTCAATGCCTAACTTGTTCATGGCTTCTTTAAAAGCGATGCGGTCTTCGCCGCGTTCAATGGCATCCACCTGGACACCAATGACCTTCACGCCATGCTTCTCCAGAACACCTTTCCGATAAAGTTCGGAGGTCAGATTCAATCCCGTCTGGCCGCCCAGGTTGGGCAGAATGGCGTCCGGTTTTTCGTTTTCAATGATTTCCGTGAGCGTCTGTGCGTTGAGCGGTTCAATATATGTGACATCGGCCATGCCGGGATCGGTCATGATCGTGGCGGGGTTGGAGTTGACCAGAACGATTTTATAGCCAAGCTTGCGCAGCGCCTTGCACGCCTGAGTTCCCGAATAATCAAATTCACAGGCCTGGCCAATCACAATGGGCCCCGAGCCGATAATCAACACTTTTTTAATGTCGTCACGTTTTGCCATACTTAACCTCGCATATTTCCATCGGATTTATTTATTACACATAAATGTGATTCAGAAAGAACGAATTTGTGGCGGGAGTATACGTAGAATGACCGGACGTGTCAAAGGAATTGTGACAAAAAAACGCAAATAAATTAAAGATTTGATTTGACTAACTTATTTTCTTTTACCGGGATATTCCGCTTCAATCTTGATAGCAATGCCGCCGCGGACGGCAAATTCCGCCGTCACTTTGCACCAGCGGGGCGCAAGCGCCTCAACCAGATCATCGAGAATAATATTGGTGACATGCTCGTGAAAAACGCCTTCGTTGCGGAAGGACCAGAAATAGAGCTTGAGCGATTTCGATTCGACGATTTTTTTATCGGGGATATACTGAATGGTGATTTTGGCAAAATCCGGCTGTCCGGTCATCGGGCAGACACAGGTGAACTCATCGGTGGAGAGCGTCACGATGTAGTCGCGCCTGGTATGATTCGGAAACGTCTCCAGCTTTCGTGCGGGTTTGGCGGTTTCACCCGATCCCAGAAAAGTAAGACCGTTTAAATCTTTGTCTGCCGTTTTCTTTGACATCTTATGTCGCTCCGGTATGAAATATTACATTCGTTTACCGAATACATTTAGAAATATCAAGAATATTCATCGGATAAAAACTATCGCCTTTCGGGCTTTATTTATGCTAAATTAGCGCAATAAAAAATGAAAGTGAGGAGAAAAGACATGGCCGAAAATACGACGACCCTTCCGGAAAACACATGGAAGTGCAGCAACTGCGGCAACACGGTGGTCCAACT
>CAZDYR010000493.1:0-2346 GCA_964509625.1 uncultured Smithella sp.
CCGCGCACAAACCGCCGATTCCCGCGCCAATCACAATCACATCATAGTCACTCATTTGCTTCCTCCATTTTTAATCCCGCTCACGCGGGACGAGCGTTAATTCTCCGTAGCTTGCTGCGATATGATGAAGTTCATTTCATACCTCGACAGCTTGCTGTGAGGTGGCTGATCAGAACCAACCCGGCCCCTATAATTGGTAAGACCACATTTATTATTGGTATAACCAATTGTCAAGGGTTTTTATTGAAAACGACAGCGTGGCAGCCATCAGCTCCGTCTAAAGGTGGACGTAAACGGCCAGTTTGCCGCTGCCCACCCGGATTTTACAGACAGCCTCAAAGAAGACGTCCGGCGGATCAGGAGCAAATAAGCAGCGCCGTCATTTGAAGCTTTTTGTCAACGAGTCGGATAAGCAATAAAAAGAACGGCCCCTGTATTATCCCTTTATTTCCCTTCAATGATTTGTTACTCTCCAGACATCCCTTCTGACGGTACGTCGTTTGTTTCTTCGCACGGCCAAGCCCTGTCGGAGGGAGGGCGACTCCTTAAACAGTGCGTGAAATATTGGAGCTTATCCTGAAGCTATTTCATTCATAAGAAAAACGGGTTTCAGCGGGAAACGCATCCGATGCGCATGCCAGGGTTGCCCGGAGTTTTTGCCATGGATTAATTCAGCACGAGAGGTGAAAGAATGACGAAAGTCCACTATGTCCTTGAAGATCAAATCGCCGTGATTACGCTCGACGACGGAAAGATGAACACCATGAACTGGGAGTTTTTCAACGAGTTCAATGACGCTCTGGATCGCGCTCTGGCGGATAACGCCAGGGCGCTGATTTTTACGGGCAGGCAAGGCATCTTTTCGGCCGGCCTGGATTTGAAGCTTCTGCCTACGCAATCTTTGGAAGAGCAGATCCGGTTCCAGAAAACCTTTGCCACCACCATGATGAGGCTTTACGTGTTCCCCGTTCCGACGATTGCGGCTTACGCGGGGCATTCGATCGCGGGCGGCGCGATTCTCAGCTATGCCTGCGACCGTTTCATGACCTTTGACGGTCCTTACAGGATTCAAATCAATGAGGTCGCCAACAAAATGCTCATCCCCAGCTGGATATCGCTTATCTGCCGGTCCTCCATTCCGCCTCAACACTGGAAAGAAGCTCTGCTTCATTCACGGGCCTACACGCCCCGCGAGGCTTTTGAACGCGGAATTGTGGATGACCTGATTGCGGAAGAAGAAAAGGTCATGGAATCGGCCAAGGCTTATGCCAGGGATCTTTTTAAGCTTGACGGGCCGGCTTATGGGTTGACCAAAAAATGCATGCGTCAAAAAGAAGTGGACGCAGCCATGAGTGTTTTCGAAAAAGAACTGGTGGAATGGCTGCTTCAAAGCCGGAAGTCGTCCGCGCCCTAACAGCGGTGATTACTTCTTTTCCAAGAAGAATTCACAAGCCGCCGTGATTTCCTCTATGGCCTGCGGCAGCCAATTCGATGTGTCGTCCATCAGAGGTTTAATGGCTTTTTCGATGTGCGTCTCAAATACATAATCGTCCGGATTGATCTGATACGCGGAATTGGACAGGGCATTGGCCAGCATGACGCACTCAACCAGGCCGGTTGATTCAGTGGATGAGATGAAATAATGATGGCCGGCAATGGCCTCAATAATGTTTTCAGGAAGCTGCCATTTCCGGGCCAGATAAGCCCCGATCTGCACATGGTCGATCGATGCCACTTCACCCTCGGCGTCGGCAAAACTGCATTTGGTTTCCTGCATCGTCTGCATGACTTTGGCGAAATCATCTTTAAAGTATTTGACCATGATGATTTTACCGATATCGTGCAGAAGGCCGGCCATGAAGGCATCCTCCGGCACCACCAGACGGCTTTTTTCCGCCAATTGCCTGCCGAGAACGGCAACACTTATGGAGTGGCGCCAAAACTCGGCAATGTCAAAATTCTGCTGCCTGCCTTTAAAACTCAGTGTATCGAGGATGGCGACGGAAACGACGGCATTTTTAACAGCATTGAATCCCAGAATCATGATGGCGTGAGAAATGGAATTGCTTTTGGAGCGCATGCCGTAAAAGGCGGAATTGACAAGGCGCAGGATGCTTGAGGTCATGGCCGGATCGACTTCGATGACGCGGGCAACGTTTTCCAGCGACGCCTGCTTGTCTTTCAGAAGCTGGTTGACTTTGAAATAGACACTGGGCAGTGTGGGCAAGTCCCTGATCTTTTCGAGTGTCTCCCAAATGGCCTTGTTTTCCATGTCCTTCCTCCTGCCGGTTTATGGTCATGATATCCGCCGGATGATCGGCAAAAAAAGTATTCACTGGTGTTATC
>CAZDYR010000494.1:0-2345 GCA_964509625.1 uncultured Smithella sp.
GATCAATGGTTCAGGATGTGTCAGTCAAAGAGGCGGGGCCGTGTTGGCCCTGCCTCTTTCCTTTTCTCACAGGTTAATGGTTGAGCTATTCCTGCGGTCGCCATGGAAGAAAACATCGAACACCTTTGCGATGACTCAATATGAAAATAGTCGGAAAAATAAGGAGGCTGAACAATATGCCTTGTCCAGCCTCATGGAGATGACTCTGATAACTGTCAAAGGGGATCTTTTAACGATACATGATGGTATGGAAAGGGACGTATTTTTCGTCAAAGCAGGCTTCTATTTCCGAGGCCCTGGCCAGGCAAAACAGGATGTACTTGCCCTGGGGCGCGGCTTTTTCAAAATAATCAAAGATTAATAAATGGGGTTCCGCTATCGCCACGGTTACTTTTTGGGGCCCGTTGCTCAAAACGACAATGCGATTGGTCAGGGCGAACTGTTCACCGATGACTGCCTGGAGGGTAGGGTATATCCGATAATCCTTTAACGAAACAATGGGCATACTGAAGTGAGCGGCGAGCGCATGAATATAATCGCCCTCGCTGATGATTTTATTCATGGCCAGCAAGGTGCCCAGATATTTGTGTACCCCTTTGTTATTTTGATATTTCTGCTGTATCAGAATATCATCCAGCTGTTCCGCGGTAATCATCTTTAGTCCGACAAGGATTTCTCCCAGCTTTTTCCTTTTATGATTGAAGTAAAGGCCCTTTATGATTTTGGACTGGGGAATTCCCATTTCGCAGAGTATTTGTCCCAGATACATGCCGGGTTTTTGTTTCTGCTGCGCCAGGGCTTCACGTAAATCCTCGTCCTTAATGATGTTATTCGCTACCAGAATCTGGCCGATTTTATCAGGCCGGATAGAGTTCTGTTCAGTTTTAGGTTCGAAACGCTCTGCCGGAAAGTATGAATGGCTCAATTCCTCATGGGTGTTTATTTCAGCGGCGGTCAACATGATCTATCGTCCTCACTTAATTTTGTTAAATTTTAAATCAGCATTAAATGTGCCATTGTTTTCAAAAAACGACATGCCCTAAAATAAATTAAAATCTTTGTATTCAATAACTTATTAATTGTTCACCTCTCTACTCCTTTACTGTCGCGTTCATCTTTTTGTGAAATGATGAAGACTCTACAAAATGTGTAGGTATTAACGGTCCTGTTAGCGCTTTCACGGTAAGGGAATTATAATTCTAATTGCCAAATTCATCATGGCATGAATACGCTGGGGCGGGCTGAATCCGGCAGTGGACGCATCGCCTGCCGTCTGCGTTGACGCAAACAAGATGCATGAAGCAAATGATATTGATTCTACGCCTGTCGCAGACGCTTGGCGATTAGCCGCCGGGTTTGACAGGAATCAGTCAAGACATGTATAATTTACAAAATGTACTTGCAAAATGGATACTTTAAAAAGGATTGTAAAGATGAATGACAATCAAAAAGCGGCAAGAATAATCTTCATCAGCCTCAGTGTTCTGTTCATAATGGGCTGCAGCGGCCACAGCGTTATCCGGAAGCAGGCAGTGCCGGAAGTTCCGGCTGCCCGTTACGAGCGCATTATCAAGCTGGATAACCCGGACGGCCAACCGGACAGAACGCTTGCCGGACTTGTTCATGCGACCGGGCGGGCAACGGTCTGTACTGATTACCCGCGTGAGGTGATGATCAATGGTTTCGATGATCTGACTTTCATGGAAAGACAGGCTTTCCCATTTTATCTACATTACGTGATCCAAGACGGGCAGGAAACGATAGGATATGTTTCGATCCCGGTTGATTACAGGATCGTCATCTGGCGAAAACAAGACGATCCGCAATGTAAATACAAAGTGGAGATCATCATGCCCGCGCGTTCAGTGGGGTACTCTCCGCATCTTGCCGTGGACCCGGGAATCTCCTCCTGGTAGCCGGCTGACGCGAAGGCCAAGCGGCAAATCGGGTGCGGTGTTGACGATGATCGAATGATCACGGAAGAAGCAGCGGTCAGTAACCGGCATCAGACGGCAAGGGCGTGGACTTATTTTCAGGCTGAACGGACTGACGTCGGGTAACCGCTTTGCCTTGTTCTTGCGCTGCTTCAAGGCTGGCCGTGAAATTTGTCTTTAGAAACAATACGACTCTTGCAATCGCCTCAGGTTTTTGGAAATTGCCCGATCCATGCCCTGCTTCGGGAAGCAGCACGAACTCCAGGCTGACGACATCCCGCCGGGCGAGCAACGCGGAGATTAACCGTCCGGATTGTCCCCAGGCGACCACCGGGTCCCCGACGCCATGCATGATCAGGAAAGCCGGAAGCTTTGTTCCCGCCGGAAGCTTTCCCAGAAAGGTGATGGGGC
>CAZDYR010000495.1:0-2325 GCA_964509625.1 uncultured Smithella sp.
GATGCACCATGCCTTCCGCCTTTTCGCCCTTGTCGACCACCACGGCAACAATATAGGCGCTTCCGTGCAGAAGATTTTTTGCGTAAAGCCTCACCCCTCTCCCCTGTCGCAAAACATAACGTCCGTCACCTTCTTCACGTTTTTTCGCGACGCGGTCGGGAAAGGCGAAAAGAAGCAGGCGGGAAATCATGCCGCCGGTTGCACCGCCTGCGGTTTCACTTGTTTTACCAATCAGGCGCCGCAGTTGCTGTGATGTCGCATCGACCGCGCGCAAAGCAAAAGCGTCGGCCATTCCGGATAGTTTTTTGTTCTGCCGCCATTGCCGCAGAAGCCCCAGGCGATCGCTTAAATCAAACCCGCCGGATGGATGCGTGACAACGGAACGATGACGGATGATGTCCCGCTCGGAAAGAAGGGCAGCCAAATCCGCGCCGAGTGATGAGCAGGCAAGATCCGCCGATTGCAAAAGCAGGCGGCCCAGGCGGGGATGAAGAGGCAGGCGCACCATGGCCCGGCCTACCGGTGTAATGGAACTCGTTGCATCGAGCGCGCCCAGTTCTATCAGAAGCTCCTGCGCTGCGCGCCAGGCTGCGGGCGGCGGCGGATCAAGCCAGGAAAGCAGGCCCGGGTCTTTGACACCCCAGGCGGCCAGATCCAATACCAGTTGCGACAGATCGGAAATGGCGATTTCCGGCGGGGCAAAGGGAATCAAGGATTGAAATGTATGCGAGCTGTATAGTCGATAGCAGACACCCGGACCCAGACGGCCCGCGCGGCCCTGACGCTGGCGGGCGGAAGCCTGTGAAACCGTGACGGTGACCAGGCGGTTCATGCCCGTCCCCGGATCGTACTGAAGCCTCCGAGTCAATCCGCCGTCAATCACCACGCGGACACCTTCAATGGTCAGACTGGTCTCCGCGATGTTTGTCGCCAGAACAATTTTTCGTGCAGCCGCAGGAAGAATCGCCCGTTCCTGCTGGTCAAAAGGCAAATCGCCATAAAGGGGATGCAGTGTAATGTCTCCCATCGCTCTGTCTTTTAGTGTTTCCGCGAGGGCATCACTTGCTGCGCGAATTTCACCGGCCCCCGGCAGAAAGACGAGGATGTCGCCGGTCGTCTCCTGAAGCGCCTTTTGGACAGCATCAGTCATGAGCGACGTCACGGTTTGTTCCCGGTTGTCGCCGTAGTAGCGCACCTCCACCGGGTAGGCTTGTCCCTGCGATGAAATAATCGGTGCCCCGTCCAGAAGGGCTGAAACCGGCCCTCCGTCGAGGGTGGCGGACATCACGAGAATCTTCAGATCTTCACGCAGGGCGCGGCGGATATCGAGACAAAGAGCAAGGGCAAGGTCCGCCTGAAGGCTCCGTTCATGGAACTCGTCAAAAATAACCATGGCGACGCCCGCAAGATCAGGATTGGCCAGGATGCGCCGGGTCAGTATCCCCTCCGTCATCACTTCAATGCGGGTGCTCCTCGAGACCCGGCTGTCAAACCGGATGGAGTACCCCATCGTCCGGCCGATCTCTTCGTCCAGCGTTTTGGCCATCCACCGGGCGGCGGAGACGGCGGCAATCCTCCGGGGTTCCAGCATAAGGATGCGTCCTTTTTCAGGTTCGATGACATCCAGGAGCGCCAGAGGAACACGCGTGGTCTTGCCGGAACCGGGCGGGGCCGAAAGGACAACAGACGAATGTTTGCGGATAGCCGTTTTCAAATCCGGGAGGATGTGGTCGATGGGGTAGGAAGTCAAATTTTTATTCTTCTGCATGCACACGAGTATAGGGAGGGTGGCGGTTCCTGTCAATGGAACAAAGCGGCGCCCTCAAAAAAAGGCATGGTTTTATCCACGCGATATTTCCCCTGTTATGGAAACGATTTGCAACCGCTGGTTTGATTGAATCGGCCGGATGCTTTTTTATTTCTTTGACATATTTCCCCATGTTGATTAATATTCGACCGCCCCGCAGGCAAATGTAAAAACCTGAAGAAAGGAACTTTTTTGCTGCATGATTTATCTTCACGGTGTCGGCCACTTCCATCCCGAAAATGTCATTACCAACAAATTTCTGGAAAGTCTGGATATCGGCACAACCGTCGAATGGATTCTGGAACGCGTCGGTATCGAAACGCGGCGAACCATTCTACCCCTGGAATATATTCGCGAAACGAAAAACGCGCGCCCCTGGGAAACGGACCGGGTGCGCCTTTACTCCAACGCTCAGATGGCCGCCGCCGCAACCCGGATGGCCGTAGGAAGGGCGGGAATTAAACCGGAAGACATCGGCATGGTCATATCCGGCAGTTCCCTGCCCCAATATCTAACCC
>CAZDYR010000496.1:0-2324 GCA_964509625.1 uncultured Smithella sp.
TTGTCGGTCAGACTGTAGGTAACCTCTCTTTTGCCGCCTTTGTCTTCTCTGGACTGCGAGATTATCAGCTCTGCATCCTCCAGGAATTTGATAGCATTAAGATAGTTAGCCTGAGACAGGGCTTCCGCGCGCAATACTTCGCCTTTGCGGTACATCCGGTCGCCCAGAGGTCTTATTTTGGCGAGCCATTCTCTTTGCGTCAAAGGCTTTTTCTTCAGATAAACCATACCGCGAGTGACAATCCAGTAGGACTCCAGGTAGTTGTGAATCAGCCCGGCAAAGGGCTTCAATTTGGTGCCGCCCTGGCTTTTGACTTCGATCCAGACCTCCCCTTCCCGCTCGCTGGAAACAATCATCGACCGGCCATGCAGGTAGGCAAGGACATCATCCACTTCCTCCACATCGTCGCGCTGATCATCAAAGATGAATTCATTCCACAACAGCCACTTCAGGAATTTGTAATCCCCCATGATTTTGGCAAGCGAGGTCACATCTTCGTTATGCTTGACCATCGACGTCGCGACAAAACAAATCGGCACAAAGAAATGCAGAATATTGTTCTTGTAGTATTCCAGGTTGAGTCGCTTGGCGTCCTCCAGCGAATAAACCACTTCCTGCAGCTCCTCTTCCTCTTCCTGCGCCTCTATTCTGGAAATGATGTCGGTCTGATCAAAAATATTGAGCGCGTCGGCGATGGCTTTCTCCCGGTGGGCGAATGTTTCAGCAAATTTGACCCGCCTGCTGGACAGATACTCATAAAATTCGTGGATAATGCCGTTTAATTCATCACTGGAAATGCCGCGCCGGTCGTGGCTCAAAAGGCCGGATGACACCATCGCGAACGGGGTGACCACCGATACCTTGTTGATCTCCAAAACAACATCATATCCGATTTTCCGGTAAAGGGCCTGACGCTCTTCCAGCGTCATCTGTTCCATGGCCTTTTCCTGCGCCTCCAGATAGTCCTTCATGATAATCGGCTCACCGATGTTGATGTACACCCGACCAAACCGCTTGCGAAGGATTTTGGTCGTTTTGATGATTTCCGCGGTATTTTCCTGAACCTTCGGCGCGCCGGCCAGTTCGTTAAGATAGGATCGCTCTTCAATCACACGATCATAACCGATATAGACGGGAACGGCGGCCAGATTCTCGCAGTACTTGTCCTGATAAGCCTGAATGATCATCGACAACAGGCCATACTTGGGCATGACCATTTTCCCGGTCCGGCTTCTTCCGCCTTCGATAAAGAATTCCAGGGGCAACCCCTCATGCAGCAGGGTGGCCATGTATTTGGCAAAGACTTCTCCATAAATTTCGTTGCCGCGGAAACTGCGTCTGAGAAAGAAAGCCCCGGAACGCCTGAAAATATAACCCAGCGGAAAGAAAGAAAGGTTGTTGCCGGCCGCGATAAAAGGCAGTTGAATGTTATTTTTAAAAAAAACGTAAGAAAGCAAAAGGTAATCAATATGACTGCGATGGCAGGAAATAATAACAAAGGGCATTTTCTTGGACAAATTGCGGATTCGGGCAAGCCCCTCCGAATCAACGGACAAACCGTCATAAACCGTGTTCCACAGCCAGGTCAGCGCCTTGAGCCAGATTTCAATAAACGTTTCCCGGTAGTCGGCGGCGATTTCATAAAGGTATCGACGGGCGTCTTTCATCACCCCGGCCTTGCCTTTCTTATGCTGCTGCGCGAAATTCTCAAGGAAACGGTTGAGGTTCGGATCATGCATCACCATACCCATGAGTTCAGCGCGCGATTTCAAAACGGGACCGACAATGGCCGACTTCTCTTCTTCGATCCGGTCAATCAGCTCCCCGCGCAAATCCTGAACCATTTCGTCTTTGGTCAAAACCTTGTTGGCGGACAAATACTCTTCCAGGTTCACCGGTTGAGTCGGAACCACGAAGGCCTGTTTTGAATAACGCATAAAGGTGATCAGCCGACGGATTGTTCCGGTGTGCTCCATCTGCCCGAACAGAATATTAAAGAGGCTTTCATTTTCCTTTTCACGGCGGCGGCCGTAGGCCACCAGGACCGGCACGATAAAAACGGGAAACGAAAGTTTGGTTTGAAGGCTGATCAGGGTGGCCAGCGCATCCTGAGCTGAACGGTATTCGATGAACTCCGATTCGCCAAGATGGATGACGATGCTTTCCTTACCCGCCACTTTGCCGGCCATGAAATCCAGCTTGCCCTGACGGGTTACCCGGTCCCTGCGAAAACGCCGCAGAAAGGACGACCAGTAAAATTTGAGCATCTTGGACATCGGCTGCCAGAAAGACATATTCATGCCGTGGCAGTACACAGGTCTGGG
>CAZDYR010000497.1:0-1310 GCA_964509625.1 uncultured Smithella sp.
TCATTGATGTCTGATTCGAATGGGCCGACCAGTCGATATTTTATTTCTTCGCCGTCTTCGCTGTCGACGTCTGCAATGGTGACATAACAGCCAAAAACCACTTTATCTCCGACAACGCCCTTGACAGGTATAATGTTGCAGGAGGCCAGATTGTTTTCCAGTTCCTGTACCCTGCCGTGCAGATAGGACTGGCGCTCCTTGGCGGCTGCGTATTCGGCGTTTTCAGAAAGATCTCCGTGAGCGCGGGCAACTTCGATGTCCCGGATGTTTTCGGGTATGGAGATATTTTTGAGTGTATCCAGATCTTTCTTTAATTTTTCGAAACCCTCTTTGGTAATAGGTATCTTGTTCATATCCGCTCCACATGATTTTGCCTTGCTCTGACGTGATTGCATGATTCAACAACAGGCAGGTGACGCACTTGATTTTTTGTAGACGAGAATAAACGTCCTGTCAAGAAACATTTCACGTCTTGTTCCGGTCATCTATGACGTTATTTTCGGCGCACTCATTTCAGGAGCGACGATGTCGACGTTGTATTGTAAAGTCGTTTGTGTTATTGAACGTCGGTCACCATATGAGAGGATATTTTATCGATAAAGATGCTGGATCAGTTTGAGAGAAACATTAATTATCTGAGGGTGTCTATCACCGACAGATGTAATTTACACTGCACTTACTGCCGTCCGAAAGAAGGGATATCGCTCAAAGGGCATGAGGATATCCTTCGCTATGAAGAGATCCTTCGCGTGATCGGCCAGGCGGTGAAAATGGGATTTATTAAGGTGAGGCTTACGGGCGGAGAGCCGCTCGTACGGCGTGGGTTTGTTGATTTTGCCGCATCGCTCAGGAAAATAGAAAGACTTCAGGACATCAGCCTGACCACCAACGGAATTCTGCTGGGCCGGTATGCTGAAGACATTTTCCGCGCAGGCATTAACCGTATTAACATCAGCCTGGATTCCCTCAATCGGGATAAATTCTTTCAGATCACAGGCGGAGGAAATCTGGAGGATGTTCTGCGGGGAATCGACGCGGCGGAGAGAGCCGGATTTGCTCCCATCAAGATCAATACAGTGGTCATTCGCGGATTCAACGATAATGAGGTTATTGATTTCGCGCGTCTGGCAATGGAAAAGCCTTACCAGATCCGCTTCATCGAATTGATGCCTATAGGTGAGGTCAACGTCAATCAGCCGAAAGATTTTCTGCCCAATACTCAACTGCTGGATCGCATCGGCAGGCACTTTAACCTTGAGGCGCTGGAAAAGAAGAAAAAGCAGACGGACGGGCCGGCAAAAGTTTATAAA
>CAZDYR010000497.1:1320-2320 GCA_964509625.1 uncultured Smithella sp.
GTTTATAAACTTGCTGGTGGAGCGGGTGAAATCGGCTTCATCAACCCCGTGAGCGATCATTTTTGTTCAACCTGCAATCGCCTGCGTCTGACGGCGGACGGTAAGCTTCGGAGCTGTCTGCTCAACGAATCGGAGATCGATCTGCAGGAGGCTCTGGATCGAAAGTGCAGTGACGATGAGCTCGGCCGTTTAATCGGTCGGGCTATTTCACTCAAGCCTGAAAAACATGATCTGGACTGCTCGGACCGCCATCTGAAAAAATGTCATCGGGACATGTCCGACATCGGCGGGTAATAACTGCCTTCGTGCAATTTTGAAAGGATCAGGTATAATGCAACCCGGCTTTCTCAACAGAGGGAAGGCCCGGTCGTTTCCTTCGGAATGGCTGCAAATCGGGTAACAACGATCAAGGGGATGGGTCGGATGGTAGGTGCTGATCACAAAAGGGCAGTTTTTGATCAATGGGTGAACTCGGAATGCGGGCAGTACATTTTATACCGTCAGAAAAAACTTATCTCGGATTTGACGGCACCGGTTAGAGGCGAGAGCGTTCTGGGGATCGGCTGCGGTGCCGGCCATTTTCTGGAGCCTTTTCTGGAAAAAAATTGCCAGGTGACAGGAATTGACGCATCCGAAGAGAACCTGAAACAGGCCCGCGTCAGGCTGGGGCAGCGCGCGGAACTGATCAAGGGTGTCCCTGAAGACCTCCCGTTTTCCGATAATGAATTTGACATTGTCTCCCTTGTTTATGCGCTGGACAGGTCTATTGATCCGGAAAAGGCCATTGTCGAGGCGATCCGCGTCAGCCACCGGCGTGTCTTTATCGGTTTTCTCAATCCGTTGTCATTTGCCGGGACAAAGCAGTCGCTGAAGGTCCTTTTTGGTTTGCCTCCGGCTGAATCTTTCCGTTTTTTCAGCGTGTTTGAAATGAAATCAAAGATCACTCGTCTCATCAACACGCCTGCAATTGAATGGGGAAGCGTTATCTTTTTCCCGAAGC
>CAZDYR010000498.1:0-2317 GCA_964509625.1 uncultured Smithella sp.
ACTGATTATGAAGATTCTCGGCTTCATGAAGGTGTTTCTATTGGTTGAATGGCAGATACCCATATCGTCATCATCAGCAAGCATGCATAGCCGGGACAAAAGTACGATCCATTTGCATCCTCAGGTCAACATCAATTTAATGGTTTATCTTAGTTAACGCCGTGCCAAGCTTTCTGCCCCATATGGGCGTGCAACTGTTTTCCCGACAGGGTCGACTCAACATCACCTTTGCTCACCCGCGGGCAACGGCGCGAGTGCCAGCAAAACGCAGCATTTTATTAAAATGTTTTGTGCAATTTGCTGTTTTATCTCTATTTCAATTGTATTCTGTGACAAAGGGCACGAAATGTCTATTTGTGTAAAAACATCAAACGACAGAATGTCTATTTATGCAAGTAAATTCTGAAATGGTCCTTAAAAACAAGGATGATGCTGTTGCAATCGATTATTTTTGTTGTTTCGCGGATGTGTGGAAGGACAACACCTTAGAATTTCAGACAGGCAACAGAATGAGGCTGTGATTGCCGGAGACCCTCATCATGGACTGTGATATCAGACTGGAAAAATGTAAGTTTCCAGTCAAGTCCGAAATAAAACAACGGCGTACATTTATCCTGACGGGATCATCAGAATAGGCGTCACATTTTTATTTCAGACACGCAAGCCTTACATGCCTGTTGTCGCTATGTCCCCGAAGAACTTTGGATATACCGTCCTGAATCAGGGTGAGCATGCCATTAGCGACGGCTGTCTGATAAATGGATTCGATGTTTTCTTTTCGCCGGAGCATGCGTTTGATCTGAGGAGTAAAAATCAGTATTTCAGAAACACATGTTCGACCGCTGTAACCGGTCAGGCCGCAGTCATCGCAGCCCTGAGGGCGGTAGAGGCTGAAGCTGTCCGAATAGGGGGTGTTGAATTTTCTGAAGGCTTCTTCCCCGTATATGTCCGCCAGTTCATCATATTCTTCACGACTGGGATGGTACTTCCCCTTGCATTTCGGGCAGAGTGTCTTGATCAGCCGCTGTTCGACAATCGCGAGCATGGCATCGGCGAAAACCAGATGATTGATACCCATGTCCAGACACCTTTCGATCGCGTCAATGATCTGATCAGTCTGCAGGGTGCCTAAAACCAGTCGTCCTTTCAGAGACGCTTCCATGCAGAGTCTGGCTGTCTCCAGATCGTTGATCGGATTGGCCATGATGACGTCCGGATCTGCGTTTAAGAATGATCGCAGCACATGTGGAAAATCAAAACCCTTCTGCGGATCAATAGGAACCTGTCGCAGTCCGTTTTGTATAATTTCAACGGATTCTTCCGCGGTCCATATTTTTTTGTCCGGCTTATTGATATTTTCCAGGCAGGCATGCAGTGTCGTGGTAACGCCGGCACCAACCGGCCCCACAATAAGAATAACCCCCCTTGGCTGACGCAGAATATTGACCAGGTCAGTATAATTTTTTTCCGATAAACCCAGGAGTTCCAGCGGGATCATTTTAGCTTTGGATGTGACATGAATAACCGTGTCTTCCATGCCCGACTGAGTAGGAATGAATGTCACCCGCAGATGAATTTCTTCTCCCGACGGCCGTTTTAATTTGAACTGCCCATTTTGAATGGCGGTGTGATTTCCGGCATCAAGATGAGCTGAATGCTTGATGTTCGCCGTAAACAGGTCATAGTCGCCGTGTGTCATGGTCCGATAGGACAGGAATTGTCCGTCAATCCTGATGCGTAAAAAAACATTATTATTCAGAGGATCCGGTTCGAAATGAATATCGGAGGCGCGGCGGCTCACGGCCTCAAAAATGATGTCGCTGCATGAAGAAGGCATGATCTCTGCCGGTTTGGGCATGACGCCGCTGGTTTTTTCTGGTGTATTTTCAGTGCCGGTTGTCAGGGTCATGATTCGGAACGGTGTCGTTTTATCCGCGAGGACTTGCTTCTCTTGCCCTCTGGTGTTTAAATCAGACAGCTTTTGCCCCGGCAGGACGGATTTGGAATCGGACAGGGGAGCTGAAGATCCAGTGACCCCTGCTGAATGGATTTTAGGCGTTTCAATCCTATCAATCTGCGGTGCGGATTTAAAGGGTGATTCCGGAGGAAACGCCGCTTCCCGGGGAGTCTGGATGTCGGTATCAAACATGTCTGCCGGAGGCAGCCGTTTTGACTTGTCATCCAAGATCGCTTCTTCCTGCGCCGGATAGAAACGATTGATCAATTTCAAAATGTCTGATGGCAAAGCAACTCTGAATTGGATAGAGTTTGTTTCCAGAATTTTTTCTATTTCACGTTTCTTGATAAAGTCCGAAGG
>CAZDYR010000499.1:0-2316 GCA_964509625.1 uncultured Smithella sp.
ATCGGGTATCTTCTACTCTGCCCCAGGTCATTTCCGAAACCGGCAGCAGCGCCTGCACGCCGCCGATGTCGACAAACGCGCCGAAGTCACGCACGGAGGTTACGATGCCTTGCACCGACATGCCTTTTTGCAGGGAGTCTTTCAGCGCGGATTTTTTCTCCTGTTCGATTTTTTCCAGAAGCGGACGGCGCGACAGGATGATTTTGCGGCCGTTCTCTCCATATTCGATGACGACGAAGTCGAATTTTTTGCCGACGTAATCCGCGGCATTCTCGATTCTTCTGCGGTCCATTTGCGAGTAGGGACAAAAACCGCTTGCGCTTGCGCTGATTTTTACCGAGAAGCCGCCTTTGACTTCCTTTTCTACGGTAGCTTCCAGTGGTATCGCGTTTGTATAAGCGCTGAGCAGGAATTCATCAACACTTTTGCGCGCAACCAGTTTGGTGGTAAAGAGCCGTTCGCTATGGCGCGATGAAAGGAAATAGGCGGTAACCGTGTCCCCCTCTTTAACGGTCAGATTGCCCGCGTCATCGAGAAATTCTTTTTTATCAATATAACCTTCGCTTTTAGCGCCCAGGTCAATGAAAATCCATTCCGGTGATATTTTGACGACCATCGCCTCCACTCTTTCTCCCACGGAAAAACGTTTGGGCGTGGCGTATGATTCTTCGAACATTTCGGCAAAAGTTTTTGTATCATCCATAATCTATATCCTTAATTGCAGTTTTATTTTAAAGAGACTTCTTGTCAACAAGCCAGAGGAACACGGATATGCCTGGGGAATCCTGCCTGATTATTGGGTACAGTCTCGAGAGTTTCATTATCACGAAATGTATTTTTTGTCCTTCAGAAAATGATGGTTTGGCAATTAACCGTGTCACCATGAAATAAATCTGGATAAAAAATAAAATTTGTATTATGCATAACTATATAAATATCCAAGGAGTTAGGTAACTTATGCGTTTTGAGATTTCCCGCGGCGGCAGCGGCTTGACTTATGAAATCCGTAATATCGTCATGATTGCAAAAAAAATGCAGGAATACGGATTGAAGATTATCTGGGAAAATATCGGTGACCCGGTGCAAAAAGGTGAAAAGATTCCCGACTGGATGAAAGACGTCCTCATTGAAATTCTCAGAGAGGATATGTCTTACGCCTATTCACCCACCAAGGGAATGGATGCCACCCGCCAGTTTATTGCCGACCGCACCAACGCGCGCGGCAAGGCCCGGATTACAGCCGATGACATCATCTTCTTCAACGGCCTGGGTGACGCGATTGCCCGCGCCTACAGCTCCATTCAGGTGGATGCCCGCATGATCATGCCGGAGCCGACCTACTCCACGCATTTGATGGCGGAAGTGCTGCACGCGTCATTTCCGCCCAACACTTACCGGATGAATCCCTACAATAACTGGGCGCCTGATTTACGCGAACTGGAGCAGAAGGTTCGGAGCCACCGGGCGATCGTCGGCATTCTGATCATCAATCCCGATAATCCCACCGGCTATGTTTATCCGGTTGAGGCCCTGGAGAATGTCGTCCGCATCGCCCGGGAAAATGACCTGTTTGTGATTGCCGACGAAACTTACATTAACATTGTTTACAATGGCAAGACAACCGTGCCCTTAAGCGATGTCATTGGGGATGTGCCGGGCATCGCCATGAAAGGCATTTCCAAGGAACTACCCTGGCCGGGCGCGCGCTGCGGCTGGATGGAGGTGTATAACGCGGATAAAGACCCGATCTTCTCCCGCTTCATTAATACGATTCTGCACCAGAAGATGTCGGAAGTCTGCTCTACCACGCTGCCCCAGATGGCGATTCCCCGGATCATGCAGCATCCGGAATATAAGAATTACCTGCGCGAGCGCACCCAGCATTACGAAAAGCTCTCCGCGATTGCCTACGGCGTTTTGAAGGATGTGCCTTTTGTTATAGCCAATAAAACAAACGGCGCGTTTTACATGACGGTTCTTTTCAACGAGTCCGTTCTCAATGAACGCCAGTACCTGCAGATCGACCACCCGGAAGTCCGCAGTTATGTGGAGGGGCTGACGAAGGATGTCGAATACGACAAACGGTTTGTATATTATCTGCTGGCGTCTACGGGAATCTGCGTGGTTCCGCTGACGTCTTTTTTCTCGCCGCTTCTTGGATTCCGCATGACGCTCCTGGATAAGGACGTCGACGAATTTGAATATGTCGTTAAAACGATTGCGGCGAAAATCACTGAGTACATCCATTCGAGCAAATAGGATCGCTCAATTTTAATTCCGCTATCGGGGGACGAGCGTCAATTCGTCATATCTTGC
>CAZDYR010000500.1:0-2316 GCA_964509625.1 uncultured Smithella sp.
CCGGCATCCGCCGGTCTCTGCGCTTTGCACTCCGCTTCAGCCCCGCGCCTTTCTCCTCACTCCTCACGCCTTGCGCCTCATGTTTTTCCCGCAAACTCTTTTCCAAAAGCCAGCGCCTGCTCAAACGCATCATCCGATGGCTGCCACATGGCCTTGAGGCCGTCGCCCGCGATTTCAAAACCCGCGCCTGCCAGACGTTCGGTTAAAATCTTCACGCTCTCGCCGCTCCAGCCGTAGCAGCCGAAAGCCGCCGCCTTTTTATTTTTGAATTTAAGGCCGGTCATCATATCGATCAGCGCCGCCATGGCATTGAGAATGCCCTTGTTGATCGTGGGCGACCCCAGCAAAATCGCTTTCGACTTGAAAACCTCGGTGACCACATCATTGATATCCGTGCGGGCAATGTTGTAAAGCTTTACCGTCACCTTGTCGTCCTTTTGCTTGATGCCCTTGGCGATATGCTCGGCCAGCATTCTCGTCCCGTCCCACATGGTATCGTAAATGATCGTGATCTGATTTTCCTGATAATCCGCAGCCCACTGCAGATATTTTTGCGCGATCTGCAGTGGATTGTCCCGCCAGATGACGCCGTGGCTGGGGCAGATAAAATTCACCGGCAGATTGAGAGCTACCACTTCGTTGATCTTTTTCGTCACCAGCGGCGAAAACGGCGTAAGGATGTTGGCGTAATATTTTGTTGCCTCTTCGAAAAGTTCGGATTGCACGACCAGGTCGTTATACATGTGTTCGCTGGCGATGTGCTGGCCGAATGCGTCGTTGGAAAACAAAATCGCATCCCCGGTGAGGTAGGCCATCATGGAATCCGGCCAGTGCAGCATCATGGCTTCGACAAAAACCAGGTCTTTTTTGCCCAGAGAAAGTTTATCACCGGTTTTGACCACCTGGAAATTCCAGTCCTTGTGATAGTGGCCTTTAAGCGATTTGACGCCGTTGGCCGTGCAGTACACGGGCTTGTCCGGAATGCGGCTCATCAATTCGGGAAGCGATCCCGAGTGGTCCATTTCAGCGTGATTGGCAATCACGTAGTCGATCTTATTGAGGTCGATCTCTTTAGCCAGATTATCGACAAACTCCTTGGCAAAAGGCCGCCAGACCGTATCGATCAGCGCGATTTTTTCGTCTTTCACCAGATAAGAGTTATACGACGAACCGCGGTGCGTGGAGTATTCCTCGCCGTGAAACTTGCGCAGTTCCCAGTCGATTTTTCCCACCCAGTCAACGCTTGGAGTAATCGTAAATTTCATGTTTTATTCTCCTTTTTAATTTATTTAATCATCACCAGAAGCATCTTGTAACGTGTGATCGCTTTGAGCGCGTGGGGTTTATTGGCCGGCATGATGATCATCTCCCCTTCCCTCACAACATGCGGCTTACCGTCGATGCGGATTTCCGCTTCCCCTTCCAGAATATAAACCGTCGCATCGAAAGGCGCCGTGTGTTCGCTCAAGCCCTCCCCCTGGTCAAATGCAAAAACCGTCATGGTGCCGGCAGGCTTGCGGATAATCTCCCTGCTGACAACGGAATGTTCCTGATAAGCAGCCATTTCTTTGAGCTGAAACGCAGTGGTCAGATCTCTGATGCGTGTAAAATCCTCGGTCATGATTGTCCTCCTTGCCTTGATCCGGATTTTAAATACTTTTTCATCACTTGCGATTTTTATACAACAACTTAAGAACTTTGTATTTGACTTAAGTCAAATTTTGTTATTGTGTTGCGTAATCGGCCATTGGGATCACGCTGTCTCAAACGTTGGTCATTTGACGCGCGTTACAATTGAAATTTCTTGAGAAAAGAACCCGATGCTGGTATGAAAGTGCCAGTATCGATAAAATTTATTTTAAGGATGGTTATCTACTATGTCAAACCCAAATTTCAGTTCCGGCCCATGCAGCAAGAGGCCAGCGTGGAATATCGACGCGCTGAAGAGCGCGCCGGTCGGCCGCTCACACCGTTCCGCACTGGGAAAAGAAAGAATCGTGAAAGCGATGAATGAAACTCGTAAAGTCTTAAGTATTCCGTCAGATTACCTTGTGGGCATTCTGCCGGCTTCCGATACGGGCGCTTTTGAATGCGCCATGTGGTCGCTTCTGGGTCCCAAACCGGTTACCGTATTGGTCTGGGAAAGTTTCTCCGAAGGCTGGGCGACGGATATCAACAAACAGCTTAAACTCAATCCCACCATCATCAAGGCGGATTACGGCAAGATTCCCGATCTTTCCAAAGTGGACTGGAAAGGCGATGTGGTCTTTGTGTCCAACGGAACCACCAGCGGTGTGCGCATTCCCAACTGGGACT
>CAZDYR010000501.1:0-2305 GCA_964509625.1 uncultured Smithella sp.
TGTCACGACGCTGCCGCCGGAGAAACGCAATATCGCCCAGGTCTTTCAGTTTCCGGTTTTGTACGACACCATGACGGTGTATGAAAATCTGGCTTTCCCGCTGAGAAACCGGAACGTAAACAAAACGGATGTTGACAAGAGAGTGCTGGAGGTAGCTGAAATCCTGGATTTAACGGCCTTCCTCAAGCATAAGGCGGCGGGGCTGGCGGCGGACGCCAAGCAGAAAATTTCTTTAGGGCGTGGCCTGGTGCGCAGCGATGTGGCGGCCATTCTTTTCGATGAACCGCTGACCGTGATTGATCCCCACCTCAAATGGCATCTGCGGCGTAAACTCAAAGAAATTCACGAACAGCTTAAGCTGACTTTGATTTATGTCACGCATGACCAGATGGAGGCTCTCACTTTCGCTGAAAAAGTAGTGGTAATGTACGAAGGGGAGATCGTCCAGACCGGAACGCCCGAGGATTTGTTTGAAAATCCTGAACATAGGTTTGTCGGTTACTTCATCGGATCTCCCGGAATGAATTTTATTTCATGCCGTTTGGATGGCGGCAAGGCTTACATCAACGGCAGTGCGATTAAGCTGGATGAGAAAACAGCGCAAGCGGCGCAAAAGGCGAAAGGATCCCTTGAACTGGGCATTCGCCCCAAGTATCTGGAAATCAGTTCTACGCCGACGGCAAACACGCTGGAGGTCATCGTTAAAAATTTTGAGGATTTGGGAAGCTATAAGATTGTTACGGTTCTTTTAAACGGTCGAATTCTGCATGCACGTCTCCCGGAGGATGTTTCGGTGGCTCCGGGCAGGGCCTGGATTGCGTTTCCTCCCGAAAAAGTAAAGCTTTACGCAGACGGCCGTCTGGTGAAATAGTGAGGTCATGCCATGAACAAGTGGGAAAATAATCGCGCCTGGCTTTTGACAGTGCCTGTTCTGATCATTGTGGCGTTCAGTTCCATCATTCCGCTGATGACGGTGGTGAATTACTCGGTACAGGATATTTTCGGCCCCGGGCAGAGTGTATTCGTCGGAACGGAGATGTTCAAATCGGTGCTGCGAGACAGCCGGCTTCACGAGGCCTTATGGCGCCAGTTTCTCTTTTCCGGTCTCGTCCTTCTGATTGAAATGCCCCTGGGAATCGCGCTGGCTCTGGCTATGCCGAAAAAAGGATGGGGAGTTTCTTTTGCGCTGGTGGTGATGGCGCTGCCGCTTCTGATCCCCTGGAACACGATCGGATCGATCTGGATTATCTTCACCCGTCCGGATATCGGTCTGTTCGGCTCCTTCATTAACAATGTATTGGGGATTCCCTTTGATCACACGGCCAAACCGCTTGACGCCTGGGTCACGACCATGCTCATGGAGGTCTGGCACTGGACGCCTCTGGTGGCGCTTCTGGCTTATGCCGGCCTCCGGGCGATACCGGAAGTTTACTATCAGGCGGCAAAGATTGACGGCGCGTCGCCCTGGAAGACGTTCTGGTATATTCAGCTGCCCAAAATGCGCGGCGTTCTCACCATCGCCCTTCTGCTGCGTTTCATGGACAGTTTCCTGATTTACGCCGAACCTTTTGTGCTCACCGGCGGAGGACCCGGCAACTCGACCACCTTCCTGTCCATTTATCTTGTCAAACTCGCCACGGGCCAGTTTGATCTGGGGACGGCCGGCGCCTTTTCACTGATCTACTTCCTGATCATAGAAATCCTCTGCTTCGTTTTTTACCAGGTCCTGCAAAACGTGGGGAAAGGAGCGCAAAAATAATGAAAGGGAAAAAGAAAACCATTGCTCTGGCCGTCTATTTTTTTCTGATGTTTTTACCGATCTACTGGATGCTCAACATGTCCTTGCGCACCAATGCCGATATTCTCGGACAATTGACGCTCTACCCGTCCAATCCTACCTTTGCCAACTACATTGAGATATTTACCGACAAAGCATGGTATATGGGTTACGTCAACTCCATCATTTATGTGGCCATCAACACGCTCATATCGCTCACGGTCGCGCTGCCGGCCGCTTACGCCTTTTCGCGCTACCGGTTTGTCGGTGACACGCAGGTGTTTTTCTGGCTTTTGACCAATCGCATGGCGCCGGCCGCCGTCTTTCTGCTTCCTTTTTTCCAGTTGTATTCAACGATCGGCCTACTGGACACGCATATCGCGGTCGCCCTGGCGCATTGTCTGTTTAACGTTCCGCTCGCGGTTTGGATCCTGGAGGGGTTCATGTCCGGCGTCCCCCGGGAAATTGACGAGACCGCTTTCATTGACGGCTACAGCCTGCCCCGGTTTTTCATCACCATTTTTATCC
>CAZDYR010000502.1:0-1834 GCA_964509625.1 uncultured Smithella sp.
GCCCATTTTCGAATCGAGACAACTGGCCGACGCGATTGCCGAAGGCGGGGAAATTACTATTGACAGCGCCAAGGGAACCATTGCGATTGCGGATTCCCGGCAAACATTCACCATCAGCCCGATCCCGCCCTTTATGGAGCAGCTCATCGCCGACGGAGGGCTGATGAAACATCTCGCGGGGAAATGAGGAAAGTATGACGAACAGGGAATTTCAAATCGCCGTTTTTGCCGGAGACGGCGTCGGGCCGGAAATCATGAAAGAGGCCTTAAAGGTTTTGAGGGTTGTATCCGATAAGAATCACATCAGCCTCAGGTTAACGGAAGGACTCATCGGCGGCAGTGCTTATGACGCGTGCGGCACACCCTTTCCCGAGGAAAGCCTGAATCTCGCGCTCTCGAGCGACGCCGTGCTCCTGGGCGCCGTGGGCGGTCCCAAATGGGAAGGCCTGGATTACAGCGTCCGGCCGGAACGGGCCCTTCTGGGTTTAAGAGAAAAGTTAGGGCTTTTTGCCAACCTGCGGCCGGTGGTCGTTTTTGATGAATTGCTCAATGCCTCGCCGCTGAAAAAAGAAGTGGTGCAGGGCATCGACATCATGATTTTAAGGGAACTGACCGGCGATGTTTATTTCGGCCAGCCGCGCGGAGTCACCAAAAACCCGGGCGGACAGCGCACCGGCGTTAACACGATGATTTATACGGAGGAGGAAATCCGCCGTATTGCCGTACGCGCTTTCGAACTGGCGCGGGGGCGCAGGAAAAATCTTCTATCGGTGGATAAGGCCAACGTTCTGGAAACCACGGAACTATGGCGCACCGTGGTTACGGAAGCGGGACGGGATTATCCCGACGTGACGCTCAAGCACATGTATGTCGATAACTGCGCCATGCAGCTCATCCGCAATCCGGCGCAATTTGACGTGATTGTGACCACCAACTTGTTTGGTGATATTTTAAGCGATGAAGCCGCCATGCTGACCGGTTCCATCGGCATGCTGCCTTCGGCAAGCCTGGGAGCGGACCATGCCCTGTATGAACCGATTCACGGGTCGGCTCCGGATATCGCGGGAAAGAACATCGCCAACCCGCTGGCAACGATTCTGTCGGTGGCCATGATGCTCAGGTATTCGCTCGGCAGGCCCGGGAAAGCGGCTTTGATTGAAAAAGCCGTGGCCGGCGTTTTAAAAGACGGATGGCGCACGCAGGATATCTATTCGGGAGGCGACAGACTGGCCGGCACACAGGAAATGGGGGACGCTGTCGCCCGGAAGCTTGAGTCCCTGATGGAATCAGCCGTCTGACAGCGGGCCGTGCAGAATAAACGTGTGTCGGGCTTAAGCGGGATTTAAACAACAAGAGAGGAGTTTTGCAACTTTGAAAGGAAAAATACTGATTGTTGATGATGAAGCGTCCGTGCGTGAATTGTTCTCCGGCGTATTTGCCGAAGAAGACTATGAAGTCATCGCCGCCGAAGACGGCAATCAGGCCCTGGATATTCTCAAGACAGACAACATTGACGTTATTTTTCTGGACTTGAAACTCTTCGGCATGAACGGTATTGATCTTTGCCGCCAGATTCGCGAGACCAAACCCGTATCGATGATCTTTGCCATCACCGGCTGGGCGCCTCTTTTTGAAATAGAGGAGTGCCGCGAGGCGGGGTTTGACGACTATTTTGAAAAACCGCTGGACATGGACATCCTGCTGGATATCGTCGCCGATGCGTTCAAAAAGCTGGATCGCTGGAAACGGCGTTACAACCATATTCAAACGTAGGCGATGTCAAGAACTGCCCAACTTTCTAACACAGGCCTGATATGCTTGGATCCGTTAATAT
>CAZDYR010000502.1:1844-2297 GCA_964509625.1 uncultured Smithella sp.
TTAATATTCTGAACAGAATAATCGTCGATCCTCCCGTGACAAAGATCTATCAACGTCTCGGTTTCAGGAAAAAATCCACCCAACTGACAGCCGCCGCCCGGAATGAAACAAATCGATATATCGAGGAAGCGCAATCCCTTATTTCCCTCAAGGGTTCCTTCCTGCGCCTGGATATTGAATCCAACAGCGGTCAAAACATTATTCTAAGCGGTCAATTGTCCTTCGAATCTTCCAAACTGGCCGTCTTTCTCGATCATTGCCGCCAGGCCGTGCTGATGGGCGCGACTGCCGGCAATGCCATCATGGACGCCATCCGGGAAAAAACCCTGCAACATAAGATGACCGCCGCCGTGGTTTATGATGCCACCGCCAGTGAAATGGCGGATGCCGCGCTCGACTGGATCGCGGATTACATCAACCGGCAAATCCGCCGCGAAGGCAAAAGCCTGTTAC
>CAZDYR010000503.1:0-2297 GCA_964509625.1 uncultured Smithella sp.
GTACCAGTGTTCCAATATAAAATTCATTGCGAAGGATGCGCCCCACCGAAACGGCAGTCCATTTAGCCTTGGGGTTGGTTTGAAATCCGCTTTTGTAGTTCATCCCGCAGGAGCGTTTGTATTCCATAGGGGACAGTATCCCCATTTCATTGAGCCTGTTGGCTATACGCTGCTGGCTGATGCCTTGCAGCTTCCACTTGAAAATATCCTGCACAACCGTGGAAGCATATTCGTCCACCATCAGCCTGTGCCGGTCGCCCGGCGCCTTCAGATATCCATATACGGCAAAGGAGCCTATGAAATCGCCCTTTTTGCGTTTGATTTCAAGCTGGCTCCTGATTTTGACCGATATGTCGCGGCAATAGGCGTCGTTTACCAAATTCTTAAACGGAATCAGTATCTTGTCGGAGGATGACCTGCCGCAAAAGCTGTCGTAACCGTCGTTGATGGCGATAAAACGCACACCGAGGAAGGGGAATATCTGATCGATATACCGCCCGGCCTCCACAAAGTTCCTGCCGAAACGGGACAGGTCCTTGACAATGATGCAGTTGATTTTTCCTGCCCTTACTTCTTCCATCATTTTCTGAAAGTCGGGACGTTCAAAATTCACACCGGAATAACCATCGTCCACCCGTTCCGAGCAAACACAAATATCCGGCATACCTTTCAGGTAATCCCGGATCAAATCTTTTTGGTTTACAATGCTGTCGCTCTCAACCTTGTCACCGTCCTCTTTGGAAAGGCGGACGTAGATCGCAGCATTGAAAATCTTATTGCCTGTTAAGTTTTCCATAATAGTAGCCTCCTGATTGTTGAAGTTCATCAGCAAAAACTTTCAACAACCGGGCGCCACCGATTTTAAATGCCTATTTATGCTTGATGATAGCATAAATCTAACCACGCGTCCAGATTGAATTCCAAAAGCTTTGCCATCAAATTGCAAATTTTCATTTCAGGCTCCTACAATGATTTTAAATAATGCTCCAGCCGGTCTTCCAATGTCGCAGTGGTATCTGAAAAGCTTACCTTGACAATCGCCTTGCCGCATTTGTAGCAGTAAGGATTTTTGATTTGACGGATAAAGTCCCTGACCCTTTCAGATTGAGGCAGATTTTTGTCTATTTTCACAGCGCAGATGTCCACCAGCGTAGCCGGATCAACCGTGCGTATATCAACATTTCGCATAGCCTCCAGATCAAGCCTCGATACATTGTCCATTTCATACCCCTTTCTTTTCAGCGTAAAAAGTCGTTCGTCTTTTCTATTGGCAATTTAGACATTAAGGCTTTAGTACCTCTCCATTTCTTCGTCGTCTTCCTGTTCCAGTTCAGGAACCGCCTCCACCGCAGGAAGCAAATCCCGGACATGGCAGCCGGTACGTCTGAAAAAAATGGCTTGCATCGCCAGCTCAAAGTTTTCATCATCCAGCGTGTTTATCAGTTCCGAAGGAGAAACCTCCATAGAACCGTTAAAAAGGTTGGCCGCCAGCTTGATGAGCTTTGTGAATGCCGCAATCAGCAACACTAATAATACTTTCAAAACATCATTCGCATTAGTAAAAGGTAAGGCCGACATAGGCGAAAAAACCCACACACAAGAATACGGCCAGGGGTACGCTCTTTTGCTTTGTCGCTTTTGCGTAGAGGCAGGCGGGAAGAAGCGCGAAAAAGAGGATGACTACAAGACCACACAACCCGAAACTAAAGCCCATTGCCGCCGTCAGCTTGATATCGCCGCCTCCGACGCCGCCATATTTGACGGCAAAAAACAACAGGCTCACGCCGGGCAGCAGAAGTCCTAGAATCCTTTCCAGCAAGGGAATATACGGCGTATTAAAAAGAAAAGCGGATACACCGCCGATCAGAAGGACCGCAATCCAGGTCCAATCGGGGATGATCCGCTTCCTATAATCCGATACTGCTGCCCACAGGATGGGAACGGCACAAAGCAGCATATTTATCAACTCCCTGTGGTGACATCATCGGAATACATGCTGTCAACCACGAATATTTTAAGCTCCCCTCCGGTAATCCATTTGGATAGTGTTCCTCCAGGCGTATGCACATCGGTGACAAGAAGCTGCACAATATAGTCCTTGTTGTCAGGGAACCACACCGGCACGTACTGTTTCTTATATTTAAAGGGTGAGCTTGGGTTTTCCCGGAAGGTAAAATGATTCGTGCCGTCGGTCATCAGAGGGATAGCTGTTTCATAGCGGTACTGCGGCAGGTATACCTCCGCCGTCTGCGGCACGGTAATCAGCTCCGGCCTGTCATAATTGGTGTCCACGGTGG
>CAZDYR010000504.1:0-2292 GCA_964509625.1 uncultured Smithella sp.
GATATGGATGACGCCAAACCGATGGACCGGCTCATCTGCGGAGACGCAGGTTTCGGGAAAACGGAGGTCGCGCTCCGGGCGGCCTTTCGCGCGGTGATGGACGGCAAGCAGGCTGCCCTTCTGGCGCCAACCACGATTCTGGCCGAACAGCACTTCGCGACTTTCTCCAGACGCCTGTCGGATTTTCCGATCCGCGTGGAGGTGCTCAACCGTTTCAAAAGCGCCGCGGAAATCAAAAAGACGATAACGGATCTTCGTCTGGGAAAAGTGGATATCGTGATCGGCACGCACCGTCTGCTGCAAAAAGATGTGGCGTTCAGAGACCTGGGGCTGGTCGTCATCGATGAAGAACAGCGTTTCGGCGTGTCGCATAAGGAAAAGCTGAAAAAAATGCGGACGCTCGTCGATGTCCTGACCCTGTCAGCCACGCCGATTCCGCGCACCCTGCATCTGTCGCTGGTCGGCATCCGTGATCTGTCCATCATCAACACACCGCCGGAAGACCGGCAGCCGATCAAAACCTATGTTCTGGAATTTGATGAAGATACCATCAAGGCCGCCGTTGAGAAGGAACTTTCACGGGGGGGCCAGGTATTTTTTGTCCATGACCGGGTGCGCTCGATCTATTCCATCGCCCATCTGGTGCAGAGGCTTGTTCCCCGGGCAAGAGTCGGCGTGGTGCACGGCCAGATGAAACCGGCGGACATCGAAAAGGCCATGTCGCAGTTTATCCGGCGGGAATTCGATGTGCTGGTCTGCACCACCATCATCGGATCGGGCCTGGACATTCCCTCCGCCAACACCATCATCATCAACCGCGCCGACCGCTTCGGTCTGGCCCAGCTCTATCAGATCCGCGGCCGGGTGGGTCGGGGCAATCAGGAGGCCTGCGCTTATCTTCTGCTGCCCAGGGGCGCTCTCCTGTCGCGCGACGCCATAAAAAGGCTTCAGGCCATCAAGGAATTTTCGGAACCGGGTTCCGGATTCCGCATTGCCTATAATGATCTGGAAATCCGCGGAGGCGGGAATCTTCTGGGGCTCTCGCAAGCGGGACATATTTCCGCCGTCGGCTATGAACTGTATACGGAACTGATGGAAAAAACAGTCCAGGAGCTCAAGGGAGACAAAACACCGATCGAAGAAGTCCCTCCGGAAATCTCCATGGGGATTTCCGCCTTTCTTCCGGAGGATTATGTGCAGGACATCCATCAGCGGCTGATTTTGTACAAAAGGATATCGCTTGCGTCAGACGCCGAGGAGCTCGATGAAATTCGCAGCGAACTGATCGATTGCTACGGCCCCTTGCCGAAGACAGCTGATAACCTGCTGCGCGTCATCGGTATCCGCAATCATTTAAAACCCCTGCGGGCGAAGAAAATGGGGTTTGACGGCAAGTTTTTTTACATATTTTTCAAGGACTCTTCCCCGATTGATCCCGCCAGGATTATCGCTCTCTCACGCAGGAAAATCAAAGATTTACGCTTTACGCCCGACTTCAAGCTTTTCTTGCCCGTCGGGGCGGCAACCGACACGGAAATACTGGATCAGGCTGAAGAACTCTTAAAGATGCTTGCCCAATAGTCAGGATCAAGATATATAGCGTCATGAACATGAATAGCACACGGCCGAAAATATCAGGAAAAATATTAAAACAATGCAAACCGTTTATTCCCATGCTTCTTCTGGGAGTGCTGTGCCTCCAGACCGCCTGCAACCGGGAAAATTCTTTCGATCGCCCGCATGTGGCCGTCGTCAACGGCGAAAAGATTTATCTGGATGAATTCCAAAAGCATGTGAACATTCAAAAAGCGCAGCTTTCTCTCAAAGCCTTTTCGAATGCGCCGGACAAGCAGACCCTGCTGGAGGATGAAATTCTGGAGTCCATGATCACGGAGAAAATCATCCTCCAGAGAGCAAGGGAGCTGAATCTCTCCGTCAGCCACACCGAACTTGAAAGAAAGCTGATCACCATCCGGAATGATTACGGCATAAATTTTTTTGATTTGCTCGCGGCGCAAAATGTGGACTATGACGATTGGCGCGAAGAACTCAGAAAAGAAATGTTGTTTGACAAGCTGGTGAACGCGGATGTAAACGCGTCGGTCCGCGTTTCGGAAGACGAAGCGGAGGATTACTTTAACGATCATCCCGGACTCTGCAAGACCGAGGCGCGAGTGCGGGCGTCTCAAATCGTCGTTCGCGATATGGAAAAAGCCAGGCAGGTGACAGCCCGGCTGGACAAAGGCGAGGATTTTGCCAAAGTGGCGGCCGATGCGTCGATTGGCCCCGAAG
>CAZDYR010000505.1:0-2282 GCA_964509625.1 uncultured Smithella sp.
AACGGCGGATAAAAGATTATGCGCACTATCCACAGCGGGAAAATCGTTGGTGAAGTGCAGGTTGATATCCTCCACCGGATGCACACGCGACGTGTCGCCTCCCGTCGCACCGCCTTTCATGCCGAATACGGGCCCGAGCGAAGGCTCGCGTAATGCCGCCATGGTGCGCTTGCCGATTTTGGCCAGAGCCTGCGCCAGACCAATGGAGACGGTAGTTTTCCCTTCTCCGGCGGGGGTTGGCGTCATGGCTGATACCAGGATCAGAGAGGACTTTTTCCTGCGTCTGTGTTTTTGAATGGCTTCAAGCCGGACTTTGGCTTTGTATCGGCCGAACAATTCAAGGTCATCTTCGGACAGTCCGACAGATGAGGCAATATCAACGATGGACCGCAAACTCTTTCCGGACGCCTGTTTGATTGTATTCTTCATAAGGCTACTTGCTGATCACGGCGTCAAAACGAATATCGATGTTGTACTCATCGCTGATCCGGTTAAAATCGTTTTTAAGATCAAGAATTTTAACGGCGGCCGGCACGGAAAAATAGCATGCCATCTGAAACATGTTGGCCCCCGTAATCGGATTGTTGTCAACATTGGTGGAAATATCGTCAATATTGACCCCCCGTGCCTGGAGAGCCCTGCAGATCTGGTGAATGATTCCGGGGTGGTCAATGGATGTCGCAACGAGTTTGTACGGGATGGACGGCAAGACATCCCGATGACCGGGGGCTTTGGTCTTTCTCACATGAATATCAAGGTGCGTCTTTTTTCGCAGGCTGTCCAGATCGGAAATCAGGCGCTCGATGTCATCGGTTTTCCCCGATGTAAGAATGATCATGCCGAATTCATTGCCCAGAACGCAGCCTCGGGAACGTTCGATGTTAATCCCCCGTGCCGTGAAAAACTCGGCAATTTCCCGGGCCAAGCCGGGTCGATCCGGTCCCATCGATGAAATGACAATGTACGATCTCATAGGATTCTCCGATCTGATAGGTGATATATGACTTAAAATAATGACGCTTTTTTCTTTACTATACCTTGCTGAAATGTCAAGTAAAAGCAGTGAAAGAGAGAAAAGATTGACAAAGGAACCCTCGGCGAATAAAAGAACTCCAAAGGAGTGATCGATGGTTGAAATCGAAGAAAACGCGTCAAACGGTTTGAAAGAAGAGCTTTTCAACAGCATCACGCATGGAGCGGGCGTTTTACTGAGCATTGCCGCTTTGGTGCTGCTGATTGTGTTTTCCAGCCTTTACGGCGACGCACGGCATATAGTCAGCACAACGATATTCGGGGTCACTCTTCTTCTTCTTTATTCAGCCTCCACCTTGTACCACACCTTTCGAAAACCGAATCTCAAAAGAATATTTAAAGTATTCGATCATTCGTGTATTTACCTGCTCATTGCCGGAACCTATACGCCTTTTTTACTCCTCGTCCTGCGCGGCACCCTGGGCTGGGTTTTATTTGGTATCATCTGGTTTCTGGCGATCACGGGCGTCATTTTTAAAATACTCTTTGTTAATCGTTTCAAGGTCCTCTCCACCATCGCCTACATCGTCATGGGCTGGATCATCATTTTTGCCATTAAGCCTCTGACACAGACGCTACCAGAAGGAGGGCTCGCCCTGCTGATTGCCGGCGGACTGGCCTATACCCTGGGTGTTATTTTTTACGTCTGGAACAAACTGCCTTTCAATCATGCCATCTGGCATCTCTTCGTTCTTGGCGGAAGCGCCTGCCATTTCTTTTCCGTTATTTTTTACGTCGTTCCCATCGCCCGTTAAGAAATGAAAACCGGCTTGAATTATCAACTTTTAAATGCTAGTAACGGATAAATTTGTTTACACAATCCATCACTTCGGAGAAATCAACATGATGAAAAGCATTAAGATTTTGTTTTGCCTGGCTCTGGTCCTACTTATGGCCCAGGCTCTTTGGGCCAAAGACAAGTATACGGTGACGGTGCTGCCCTTCTCAGTCCACAGCTCTGAGAATATTGATTACGTCAGCCAGGGAATCGGCGATATGCTGACAAGCAGAATTTCCGTATCCAATAAGATTGACGTCACAGGTAAGGAGGACGTTGCGAATGTTTTAAAAAAAACTGGGTCCAAAGAATTGAATCTGGCGGATGTATACAGGGTCGGTCAGCAGTTGAAGTCCGATTATGTCGTCTGGGGCAGCATCACCAAAATAGGCAACAGCATCAGTATTGACGGAAAGCTGGTTGATATCGCCGGCGGCAAATCGGATGTCGGCATTTTTGCGCAGTCACAATC
>CAZDYR010000506.1:0-2279 GCA_964509625.1 uncultured Smithella sp.
AGCCTTTATAGGTCATTGGCTTGTCCATGGTCTTACCTCCAGTTGTTTCCGGGAATTCACGCGCTGCCTTTACCTGGCATGCTATTTTTCGCCATTCCAAATCCCGGGGAGCAGGTTCGAATAATATCGCGGCAATGATCTTAAGGTGTGCGCCTGCCCATGCTTAGTATGATACTAAAGACTGATTGTCAATGATTGAGGTGCACGTGGTGAAATTCGTGGAGATGGGAACACCTTAAAATCGAATTTTGCCTCAGGCTGGTGCTGACATCGCAAAAACAATTGTCACATCTACTGGGTTAGAAACATTAAAACTTAAGGATCCCCCCTGGCCCTCTAATTCTTTCTCCTTTTGACCAGTACCTGTCTTATGGTATATGCGATTTTTACTGCTACGGGAAAGAAGAGGTCTCTGACATGGAGTCACTTAAGCTTGGCGCACAGCCGACAGAAAAGATGATTGAAAGCACTCCGGAGTATATGAGGAAGCTCTTCATCATGCCCGACTCGTCGGACAGGTTCGTGGAGTTCGGAATTCATCTGCTCGATCTGATTCATGATTTTTTTAAAGAGAAGGGCGGCATCCATTCTTCCATCTCCATGGAAGATCTGGCGAAAATTTTCAACACCATCGAGATGCCTGACCATCCCCATCTCATCAAGGATGTCCTGGACGAGATCAAGCATAATGTCGTCAAGCATTCGGTAAAAGTAGCCAACCCTTATTACATCGGCCACATGACAAGCGCTGTTCCCTATTTCATGATCCTGCTGGAGATGATTGCCGTGAGCCTCAACCAGAACCAGGTGAAGATCGAAAGCGCCAAGGCATCATCCTTTGTGGAAAGAGAGTTTCTATGTTGGATTCACAGACTCATCTATAACAGCACGCCCGAATTTTATAAGAAAAATATACAGAACCCGAAAATTGCCCTGGGAAATATCACCTCTGACGGGACAGTCGCCAATATAACCGCCCTGACGCTGGCCATGGCCAAGGCGTTTCCACCCGATAACAGGGGTTTCAGGGGAATCCGGACGGAGGGGTTAGTGCGCGCTCTTGATCATTACGGTTACAGACAGGCCCTCTTCCTCGTTTCCAAACGCGGACATTACTCGATCAGCAAGGCAGGCACGATTCTCGGCATCGGCGATGAGGGGGTCATCCGTATTCCCGTCCAACCCTGCATCAATAAAATTGACATCCATAAACTTCAATCCATTGTGGCGAAGATCAGAAAAGAAGACAAGGTGGCCGGGAAGCCGACAAAATTCGTTGCCGTCATCGGAATCGCGGGAACAACAGAGACAGGCAACATTGACGATCTGGATTCCCTGGCTGCCATCGCGCACGAGCTCGGCGCCCATTTCCATGTGGACGCGGCCTGGGGCGGCGGGGCGCTGCTCATGGATGGCGCCCGGGAGATGATGCGGGGAATCGAGAAGGCCGACTCCGTGACCATGGATGGCCATAAGCTCCTTTACGTGCCAAACAGCCTGGGGATATGCGTCTTCAAGAATGCGGATGACTCCAGATACCTCTACCACACATCCAATTATATCATCCGCAAAGGTTCCGTGGACCAGGGCAGGTTTACCATAGAAGGGTCACGGCCCTTTGCCTGCCTTAAACCCTGGGCGGCCATAAAGATCTTTGGCAAAACCGGCTATAAGCTCTTGTTTGACCATGCGCGTGATCTGCAAAACACCTTCGTGAAATTCATCGAACGGGATCCTCTTTTCGAACTGATGAATCAGCCTGAGCTCTTTATCATCAATTACCGGTTCATTCCCGAGGAGCTAAGATCGCAGCTCGACTCGCTTACGAAGCATCCCGGAAAAAACTCGGCTCGCATCACCGCCGTCAACTCGCTGATTAACACCCTCAACATTGAACTGCACAAGACCATCCGTGATCATGATATGTCGTTCGTATCCCGCACCCAAATAGAGTCTACAAAATACGCCCCGAGAAAGATCGTCGTGCTCCGGGCCATCACCATCAACCCAAACACGGAACGGAAGATGCTCAGGCAGATACTGAGCGAGCACAGAAGTATGGGAATCAGACTATGGCGGGACATGAAGCGGAAGATCCAGGGCATTCCCCTCTCCTCCTCCTGAATGATCAAGAATAACAGGGGGCCGTTCCCATGATCACCCTGACGTCAGCGGGGCTGCTGCACCGAGCCATTATAGACGACCTTACAATGACCCGCCTGAACAAAACGCTTTGCCTTCCTGTAAAGATCAAGGACCGGGCCGGCAAGGGATGCAAC
>CAZDYR010000507.1:0-2273 GCA_964509625.1 uncultured Smithella sp.
GGACAAGATAGAGAAACGATTTGATATGTGTTTTCCTCCGTGTGAGCAATAATGATCCCTCCGGGCACATGTTCATTTTTAATCTTGACGGATCCTCCTACCCGGTTTAGCGTATGTTCCTTTGACAGATCAATCAGCAGTTCATGATCTTTTCGGCTCAGTGCTTCAGGCCTGACGTCAAGGGTATGCCCGATCTTTGTAAAAGTCGCACAACCGTTTAATCCGCACAGACAGGTTGATGTAACAACCATGGCCATTGCACTGGCTTTTAAAAAGTCTCTTCTTTTAATGTTCTGCATAAATTCCTCCATAAGGATTTGCAGCGGACATGCTGCAAAATGTATTTAATTATTGCTGATACGATAAAAAATAACAAGTGTGACAATGAAAATGTCAAATATTGCGTTTTAGAATTTATGGTCTGTCCAAGAGGAGGATGAAATATCTGCCGCCTGTGACGGTGTGTTCGAGGAAACAGGTTGGAGTAACCGGCAACGCAGGTTATGGTGCCCGGGGCAAGAGCAAGACTCAACAGCACGGCAGCCGGTAAGAGTGTTTTTAGGTCCATGAGCAATGTTGTGAAGGACTCCGTATTGATGTTTACGGCCGCTTTTCCGGACAACAGGAACCTTGCCCTCTCTGATTAAACGACGTAACGGTTAAACTCAAGGCAGGGGCAGAAATATTTCTGTGTCGCTGATACGACCCAGGGACCAGTGGCCGTCGTTGTTCTTCCTCTGACAGCCTGTACCCTAACCGTCCCAAAGCCTGTATCATGTCTTTTCGAAATGATGGTAGTCTTTGGGCTGCTCAAAATTCCCCCCCCAGTGCCAGCCGCGTTGAACAAATGCCTGCACCACGGGGTGTTTGGCGGTGAAAGTGCCGTTGTTTTTGGGCCGGTAAACGGCGCCTTCGGGGGCGACGATGCCGGTGGGATAGATGACCGGATTCTGAACGGGATTGATGTCCACTGCCCGTCCGAAAGAATGAAGCGATAATTTATTGGTATTGGCAATAACGCGGAAGTTGAAGGCGGACGAATTGTTGTCGGCCATCGAATCGCCGTCCTCCCAGTTGTAAAAGACGATGGGGATGACTTTGCCGACTGGAAATTTTAGTTTTTCAATGATTTGAAAAATCTCATAGACGTCGTCTTCAAGTCTTGCGTCCACGATGATCTGCCCCTGATGACGCAGGCCGTCAAAAGAAAAATAGGTCACGTCGACCATGGACAGGGAATCGATAATTTCAAGAGGCGCTTCGCTGCCGTGAATGGCTTCGGCAAAAGTCATGGCGCTGTCGGTAACGGTCTGGTTTTTATTAGTCATGGATGATCCTTGTTTTGTTGGATTGAGGCCGATTTCAGGGCGTTTCGCGGAGAGGATTCTTTGCATCTCAACATGGCCCTGACTTTTGTTATTCCACCGCCGTGAGGGAGCGGCCGGTTGACGATTAAGCCTTTTGTTTAAATTTTCTCCATATTCGTTCGAGTGTTTCTTCATCCAGCGACACTTCCCGGTAGATGCCGCGAATGGTTTTCTGATCAAGGCGTTCAAAGTCTCTCAGGAGCGGGATGACGATGACGCCGGCCATGTCAATGGCGCCGGGCGAGACGAAAATTCGATTTTCCCCTTCGGCAAAGTAGGCATCGGGCCGGTGCTTTCCGCGGAATAAAACGGTCAGGCGCAGGCCGTTTTGAGTGCGACCGCCAAAAACATTTACCGGCGGTTCATCGTTGATCTTCATCACGTTCCGAGCGGTTCTCAGAAGGCGCGTGAATTGCTTGGTCAGCGTTTTCTGATTTTCAGATTCCAGAACCACCATGGTGCGATCAAACCCTTTGCTTTTGCCGGCCTGCACCGAATCGCCGACTTCTAAAAGCGGCGGGCTGTTCAACCGGTTCAGAAAAGGAAGGGCGTCCGACGGAATCATCTGAAAGTGCAGATGATCGGGAGCGGATGCGCCGCAGGCCGGGCCGTTGTAAAAAACCGTATAATCGGGCGACGCGTCGGCGGCGATCTTTAAGAAGGAATCCATGGATGACGTGATTTCCTGAGGCGTATGGTCCAGACTGACCACGGTAAAATGGTGGTCAAAGATCGGCGCGGGATTGCAAAGGATCAGACAGGCGCTGCGGTACAAAACGGCGTGCTGATCGGCCGGCCGGTTTTTGGTGCACAAAAAGCAGGGGCGCTTACTAATGGATTCCGCGTCCACGGCGGCGCCGCCGCTTATGGCGCGGGCGGGATTATGCTGCAGGATCACGAAATAGT
>CAZDYR010000508.1:0-2270 GCA_964509625.1 uncultured Smithella sp.
ATTGACGTCATGTCCGACGTTGCGTGGAAGAAAGGCTATCGCAGCGGGGCAATGGTGGCGACAATGGGCGCTTATGGTTACGCCTGGCGAAAACATTTCAAGGAAATATGGGAGAAAAAAGGCGGTAAAATTGTCGGCGATATTCCGGCCAATTATTATACGGAAACGGACTATGCCGCTCAAATCACATCGGCCATTTCCAACAAACCGGACTTTCTGGTGATCGGCGGTCCGTCGGCAACAACCGCTCTGGCCGTGGAGCAGGCCAGAGGCATGGGGTTTACGGGCGGGTTTATTGTCGTGGACCAGGCGCGGATGGATTACATAGCCGGCGTCTTGAAAAGCATGAAATTAATGGAGGGAATGATCGGCATTGCCAACATTGCGGATCTTCCCCTGCCTTACTCCGAGGGCTTCAGCAAAAGATATAAAGATACCTATAAGAGAGCGGCCACCTGGGAGTCCGCCCTAAACTATAACACGATGCATGTGATTGCCAGAGCCATGGCCGAGGCCGGTTCGGTGAGCGACCCTTACGCTATCCGGGCGGCGGTGGGCAAAGTGCTTCCAACGCTTGGGGATAAATATCCCAGTGAATTATTCGGGATTGAAGAAAACGGCATCATGAAATGCGCGGGTGTGGTTCAGACCGTGGAAAAAGGGAAATTCAGCAAAGTGGACCACATTTTCTCCTTCCCCAAGAGCAAGGAAGAATTTGAAAAGGTTAAAAACCAAAGCAAGACGAGGGAACCGGAAAATATTCGCTGGCTGCCCCCTTCATCGGATAAGCGCTGAAATAACTCCTGTCGACGTGAAGCCGGTTGTCACGCCGAATACGGTTCTTGTTGCTGATCGTTTTAAGGGCATTGCCTTCATCCATAAGCTACAAAAGGATGAAGGCAATGCCCTTTGTTTAAAGTCTATTGAGCGGCAACCGTTTTTGGTTTTCTGCGCAGGTAAGCATTGAAGATATCCTGGCGGATAAAGATGTAGATAAAAACCGCTAGCCCCACGAACTGGACATAGAACGTGGGGAACAGCATCAACACCCCGCCCACCAGAGCAAGCACCTGATCCCACCAGGGCATTTTCTTGGCCCAGAATCCGCTAAGCCCCGCCGCAAAGAGAACCAGGCCGGGGACGTAGAAGAAGATCAGCCTCAGCACCTGCCAGACGTCCCAGTATTCCGCAACCAGGAGCAAGGCCGGGTTATAGGCAAAAAGGAATGGAATAACATATGCCATTACCCCTAATTTACAGGCAACCAAACCGGTCATCATGGGATCCTCCTCCGCGATCTGCGCCCCGGCGTAGGACGCAAAGGCCACCGGCGGTGTAATGGAATACAGCGTGGCGTAATAGAAGCAGAAGATATGAGCCACCGGGGCAATCACCCCCAGCTTCATCAGAGCGGGTCCGAAGATGGCAATGCCGGTGATGTAAGCCGGAATCGAGGGCATCCCCATGCTCAGCACCAGAATGGCCAGAGCCGAAAGCAGCAGGGCGATGAAGAGCGAATCCCGCCCCAGGGCAATAACCAGGTTGGCAAACTTCAGGTTCAGGCCCGTTTCGACGAGAAGTCCGGTAATCACTCCCGCGGCGGCGCAGGCGATGGAGATGTAGACGGAGGTTTTTCCCGTCTTGGCCAGAATGTTGTAAAACATTTTCACATTCAGGCGATTGTTCTTTCTCAGGAGGCCCAAAACCAGCGCGACGGCGCAGGCGTAAAGGGCGGCAAGACCCACGGGATAGAACATGACCAGGAAATAGATCAGGACGATCATGCTGACAATGAAGATGTAAAACCCATTGGCCATGATTCTTCCGAACGATATCGCCACGACCTCATGGACTTTAATGCCCCATTTACGCGTTTCGAAATCGATCGTACAGTAAAACGCGAAATAGAACATCAAAGCGGGCAGCAGCGTGTACTGGCAGACCTTGATGTAGGGGACGCCCATGTACTGGGCGACGATAAAGGCCGCCACGCCCAGCATCGGAGGCATGAGCTGGGCCGCCGTTCCGACAACAGCCGCGATGGCGCCGGCAGTCCGGCCCGGATAACCGACCTTCTTCATTTCCGGAATGGTCGGAAAGCCGATCAGATAGGTTGTGGACATGGGAAGGCCGCTGGCCATGCCGACCAGGGTTCCGGCCACAATCGCCGTCTTGGCCGGCGCGCCGGGCGTGCGTCCCAAAAGACGGTTGGCGAAGTCGAGAAACGTCCGGAGAATTCCCAGCTCCTCCAGGATCACGCCATAGAGAAT
>CAZDYR010000509.1:0-2269 GCA_964509625.1 uncultured Smithella sp.
GTCACGAACGGATTTCCTGACTCTTTCCTTGACCGTTTCCCAGGAGGGCCCGCCCATCTTTTCAACTTTGGGGGTGTAGCCTTCCGGGCCCAGATAGCGCTGAATTTTTTCCAGCGAGTTCACCGGCAGGTAGAGCTTGTCGGCGTCAAGATATTCAATCACCAGGAAGTCATTTTCAACTTTGCCCACGGTAATTTTTTGCAGACCGCGGTAAACCCCGATGCCGAAATCCGTGTGGACAACGAAATCGCCTTCTTTGAGATCGCCGAAGGATTTGAGAAAATATCCTTCGCGCTGCGGACGGGCGCGGCGGCGTGGTTTTTTCCTGACAAAGATCTCTTCTTCGCTTAAAAAAGCCAGCCCCAGGGCTTCAAAGACAAAGCCGCCGGACATTTTGCCCTCCCGTAAAAAAAGGGCCGGCGTGCCTGAGGAAGCGGCGATCGTCGGGAGCAGGCGGGTGTCGGCGGGCAGAATCTGCACCGGCAGGTTATACCCATGAAGCAGATGCTTCATCCGGAGAGTGTCCTCCGGCGTTGGTGAAATAAAGAATACCAGCATATCTTCGGCCAGACGGTTTTTGATGTGATCCGCCGTGCCGCGCAAGAGCGCCTCTTCCCTGACTTCACCGTCCTTCGGTTCAGCGATGACAGCGGCTTGCTTAGCCTCCATGAACACCGAAGGAACTGGGCGGTCCGGCGTGTCCATTGTCAGACCCGTAAGCCGGATCTGCCGGAATTCGGCCAGGCGGGCGCTGAGTGTTTCTTCGGTGAGATAAACGCCGGAGCTTTCCAGATAAAATTTGCCGGCCGCCCTTGCTTTGAAAAGCAATTTGTCAATGCTGGCCGACGCGTTCTGCGCGGCCTGATCGATGGCCAGCGGATCGTTCAGGACGAAAAGCGTGTTTTGCGGCAGATAGTCAAAAACACTGGAAAGCTTTTGATTGCCGAAACTGTCCCGGGCGTCATAATCCTCATAAAACAGGGGCAGAAAGATCGGATTGACGGAGGCCGCGGATTGCTGCCGGAGTGTTTCCGTCAGGCGGTTCCGCAGATCGCGGGAGAGATCAAGATCGTCAGCCCGGCGTTTGACATTGCGCACCGCGCGAAGAAGCCCGGTGTCGTCCACAAGTATTTCGGCGGCCGGCCCCAGAACGAAGGCGTCAACGGCCGGTCCGGAACGCTGGGACGCGCAGTCAAAACGGCGGATGGATTCAATCTCGTCACCCGCCATTTCCAGGCGCAGAGGCTCCGGTTCCGTCGGCGGAAAAAGATCCAGAATATTGCCGCGGAGACTGAATTCGCCGGGGCTCTCCACCAGAGACACTCTTTGATAGCCTCCGGCCGCCAGTCTGTCCGGGAATTCCTCAAGGGGCAGAAGGTCGCCTGTCGAAAGAACTTTCAGATACTGCTGGAATTGAGCAAAGGGCATGACTTTCTGGGTGCAGGCTTCAAAACAGGTCACGATGATTTTGCGGCTGTCCACCTGCAGCCGGGTCAGAACATTCAGGCGCGCCAGTTCCTCTTCGCGCTGAAGAGCGAACATGTCGATGGAAAGAAAATCCAGCGGCGGGTAATGCAGAATGGTTTCTTCATCCAGGAAAAGCGTCAGATCCCGGGCAAAAGCGGCGGCTTCCTTCGCCGCGGAGCAAATAACCGTGACGGGTTTTTGCAGGTGGTCAAATAAAAGCGCGGTCAGAAACGGGCGCGCGGATCCGGACAGCCCGTCGATATCGACGACGGGCGTTTCTTTTTCTATCAGATCCAGGAGCTCCCGGACCGGCGGTGATTCCCCCGGGGTCCTTTTATTGATGATTTTTCTCAATGAATGTCATCCAAACGAAAAAAACGGCCGGTTAAGATAGTGACAGCATTTTATCCAGTGCTTTTTTTGCGGCCCGGCTGACCTCTCCGGAAACCGTGATGACCGGCTGCATCGTCGCCAGTGATTTTTCAATATCGTCCAGCGTTATTTTTTTCATATCGGCGCAGAAAAGGGCTTCCGAGGCGGGAATAAATGTCTTTTCCGGGTTGTGCTTCCTGAGCTCGGCGAGAATGCCTTCTTCCGTTCCGATAATGATTATTTTTGCCTGAGAGTCCCTGGCAAACTGCAGAATGGCGGACGTGGAGCCCACAAAATCCGCAAGGGCAAGCACGTCGGGACGGCACTCCGGATGCGCGGCAAAGGGCGCCCCGGGGTTTTCCTTTTTGCGCGCCGCAACGTCTTCAGCCGTCAATGCCTGATGCACGGGGCAGCAGCCTTCCCAGGCGAT
>CAZDYR010000510.1:0-2267 GCA_964509625.1 uncultured Smithella sp.
CAAAGATAAAAAGCTGATGGCGCCCTGCGGCTTGTACTGCGGCGCCTGCGGCGTTTTCATCGCCACGCGGGATAAAAACGAAAAATTCCGGGACGTCATGGGCAACCTTTATCAAACCAAACCTGAAGACACGGCCTGCCTCGGCTGCATGCAGGCCGACCCGCCCAAACAGCTTTACGGCTATTGCGCCATGTGCGAAATCCGCAACTGCGTCCGGGGCAAGGGTTACTACTCCTGTCACCAGTGTGACCAGTGGCCCTGCGGCATGATTGAAAATTTCGGCCTGGCCACGGGACGCCGCGTCATGAAAAGAACGATTCCGATCTGGCGAGCCAAAGTCGCCGACCTGGGGGATGAAAAAGGCTCCGAGGAATGGGCCCGCTCGGAGCTGGAACGCTACCACTGCCCCTTCTGCGGGAAGCCGCTCTTTCGCGGAGCCAGGCGCTGCCGAGCCTGCAAGGCCGACGTCGCCGACCTGCTCGACGGGACGTTGTAAAAACAGTCAGCTCCACTGGAAATCCATGACGCCGATGAAATAATGCGGGAAATCAAGGGACACAAAATTTTTGATGCCTTCCGCGGCATGAAGGCGAAAAACGAAAATCTCCTGATCGACATGCTGGTCCGCATCGGCCGCATCAGGTTTACGATTCCGGAAATCAAGGAAACCGACCTTACCCCCGTGGTCTTTTCAGGATCAAAGCCTGTGGCCGTGGACGCACTTGTTATCTTGAAGGAAATAAAGATGAAGGACTAAGGCTAAAAGCTGAAAAATCAAAGCATTCCTGAAGAGATTCATATATCTGTTGTGCATTGTCGTGTGCCTGGCACAGCGTTATGTCGTCACCGTTTTCCCTGTATACGAGAAAGCCCGGATCAGCGAGCTTTTTGGGGGTAAAGTTCTTCGCCACCCTTTTGTACAATCGATCGAAGCGGTGAATCGCCTTCACCAATCGCAAGAAAGCCATTACGTCGGCCATCCGTAAGCCATTCAAGTCGAGTATACGATGGAATGCCTCTGATCGGCTCTTGTCGACACGCAAGTGTCTTTCCATTTCCATATAGGCAACAGCGCAAACGATTTTTTTTGTGATTCCCGACGCGAGAACGCCGTTCCAAAAGCCCGACCGCAGATAAGCCGTCTGCAGTAGCGCCCCCCAAATATACAACACTGTTGAACCGAAGGAAAAATCGCCTATCGCCTTATTGCATTTCAACGCGCTTTCACCGATTTTGGTGAGATACTCTCTTTTGAGATCAAGCGCACCATTATTCTTGTCCGCAAATATAGCCATCCCCGCGCTTTTTGGCGAGGAGCCAACCCATCCGAGCGGAATCTCTGACTTCAGATACCTTTTGGTCAGGCTGAATACAACCGCCGCGATGTTCGCGTCCTGGGGGTGTGTGACGAAAAACCTTCCGCCATTGGCGGATTTGGCCCTGTCAACCAGCGACCTTTTCACAATTGATGTCGTGTACATTTCGGGAAGATCGAAATAGCTGTTGAAGCCTAAAAGCGTCCTTATAAACGCGCACTTCGTCCCTTCAACGGAGACGGCAGGATTCGCGGAGTAATGCACGGCAACCTTACCGTGCGCGTATTCACAGCCGGGCCAGAAATAAAAAGCGCGGCGCGACATGACGGCCTCCAGACGATTCGCGTCGGCAAGATCAGCCAGACGATTGGCAAGATCGAAGAAATAGGGCTGGAGCGCGTCGTCCTGCCCGACAAAAATGATCCAGTCGCCTGACGCCCGCGATAGAAGCCATTCCCAATGCTCCGCCATGCTCATCCGCGCTTCAGGAGAGAGTATCCGCACGCGCGGCGATTCGAACCGCGTAAGGATTTCCGCCGTGTTATCCGTGGAATGGTCGTTGCTGATCAGGAGTTCATAGTCGTCGAATGCCTGCTGAACTATTGAATTGACGCAATCACCGACGTACGCTGCACCGTTATATACTGGAAGAAGAATCGAAAATCTCATTCACTCTCACGGCTTCATCGTTTATTAATTATCAATAAGGACTTTTTTATACGCGGCGAAGTATAGGAAACGCTTTCTTTGATGTCAAGAAGATCTTGGCAACATCAAGGACGAAGAATTAAGGCGAAAAGAAAGAAGTTCAAGTTTCAAGGCTATAAACAATTGGTGGATGATGGATCGTTAAAAGGCCATAGGCAAGAGGCGATGGGTAATGGGCAATTGGTTGATCGTTGATCGTGCATCGTGAATAGTAAAACGCCATAGGGTATGGTTCCCGTTCTT
>CAZDYR010000511.1:0-2249 GCA_964509625.1 uncultured Smithella sp.
TGTCAGCATCGACTACGAAAATATTTTATCCATCGTGGCCGTTGTGGAAAAAGGCCGAAATGAGCGGATCATAGCCGAAGCCCGCTATGCCTATGATGAACGGGAAGATGCCTATGAGATTGCTTTCATTGTCGATGAGGAATTTCAGGGCCGGGGCCTGGCGACATTTCTTTGCGATTACCTCATAAAAATTGCCCGTGACCGCGGTATCGGCCGATTTATTGCCTTTGTTCTGTCCCGCAATGAGGCCATGCTCAAAGTTTTTAACAAATGCGCCGTGAAACCGACCCGCTCTTTTGAAGAAAACGCCTTTGCGCTGCATTTCGATCTGAAACCGGGCGTGGCGGAAACGAAAAGCACGGCTCCCGTGGCGTCGGCATAAATGAGTCAATAATTCTAAGCCTCGGCGCACTTTTATGAGGTGACATCATCGGCCGTTTCTTATTTTTTGCATTCAGGAGACAAGAGCCGTGATTCTTCCCGGATCGGAAGCAGGTTATCTATTATGTCAAACCCTTTGAAGATATTGATGATTGAGGATTCGGAAGACGATGCGCTGCTGGTGCTCAGCGCTTTGAAAAAAGGCGGATTTGCACCTGAGTCCCTGCGGGTCGAGACGGCCGCGCAAATGAGGGAAGCGCTTCGCCAAGAGTCCTGGGATGTGATTCTCAGCGATTTCAAGCTTGCACGGTTCAGCGGTCTGGAGGCCATCGCTCTGTTGAGGGAAACACGTCTTGATATTCCCATTTTGATCGTGTCCGGTTCCATCGGCGAAGAGATGGCTGTTGAATGCATGCGCAAGGGCGCCAGCGATTATGTTATGAAGGGGAATCTTTCCCGTCTGGTTCCGGCCATTTTGCGGGGGCTGGACGAGGCGACGTCGCGCGCCAGACGTCGCGAGGTGGAAAACGCGCTGCAGATCAGTGAAGAAAAATTCAGAACTATTGCGAATTATACCGTGGATTGGGAATCCTGGTTCGGGCCTGATGGAAAATATCTCTGGGTCAATCCCGGCGTGAAGAGACTGACCGGATATTCGGCGGCGGAGATTCTGGCCATGCCGGATTTTGTTTCCGTCATGTTTGCAGAAGAAGACCGCGAAACATTTCGGAGATATTTTAAAGACGCTTTAACCAGTGCTCAGGGGGACAATTACGAAATACGCTATCTGCACAAGGATGGTTCAATGAAATGGCTGAGCGTGTCCTGGCAGCCGGTTTATGGTGTACAAGGCGAGTTTCTGGGCATTCGTACCAGCGGACGCGACATTAATAACGCAAAGAAGGAGGAAGGGCAACGCCGCGATCTGGAGAAACAACTGTTTCAGGCGCAAAAAATGGAAGCGATCGGAACACTGGCGGGCGGCATCGCCCATGACTTCAATAATATTTTAAGCGGCATCATCGGCTACGCGGAGCTTGCCGCCATGCAAGCCGATGAAAGCATCCGCCAGCGCAATATGAAGCAAATTCTCAACGCAGCGGAACGAGCGCGCAATTTAATCAAACAGATTATGGCGTTCAGCCGCCATGTGGAGCCGGATAAAAAACCGATGGATTTTCGGATGGCCATTTCCGATGCGTTGAAACTGTTGCGTGCCACGATTCCGGCTTCGATCGATATCGATCTGAGTCTGACCAAAGATCCCGCCATGATTAGTGCGGACTATACACAGATGCATCAGGTGATTATGAACATCTGCACTAATGCCGTTCATGCCATGGGAGAAAAAGGCGGAACGCTCGGTGTGACGTTGTCGTGCGATGAAATTCGCGCCGGTCTTGTGTCCGATCAACTGGACCTCGCGCCGGGCGTTTACGGAAAGCTCAGCATATCAGATACGGGGTGCGGTATCGACCCCGCACATATGAGGCGACTGTTTGATCCTTTCTTCACGACCAAAGAGGCGGGCGAAGGCACAGGCCTGGGGCTGGCGGTTGTTTACGGAATCGTCAGGGATCATGGCGGCAATGTCGGTGTGTCGAGTCAATTGGGCAGGGGGTCCAGATTCGACGTTTATATCCCATTGCTTGAACATGCCGGGCTCAAAGACGAACAGGCTCGATCTGCTGAGATTCCATGCGGAACAGAATCCATTTTGTTTGCAGATGATGAAGAGGATTTGACGGAAATCTGGAACGTCATGCTTGGCAGCCTGGGGTACCGTGTAACGGCCTGCACCGACGGCCTGCAGGCCCTGAATACCTTCAGGGCGAATCCCGCATCATTTGACCTGGTGATCACCGATT
>CAZDYR010000512.1:0-2246 GCA_964509625.1 uncultured Smithella sp.
TCCAACAGGGAATAGACTTTGAGCAGATCCTCGGCATCCTCAACTTTCGTCGAGCCATCCATTAAATAGTATCCGTCCGCACGCTGAAAAAATTCCGGCTCATTGAGATCCCCCACCGCGGGCAGATCGCCCATGATATTTTCGGTGAGGTCATGCAGCGTGATGATGCCTTCCATCGATCCGTATTCGTTAATGACGATTCCGAAATGTTTTTTTGTTTTGCGGAACATTTCCAGCACCTTCAAAGCCTGCGCCTGCTCCGGGATATACAGAGGTTCAAACATGATCTCACTGAGGTTCAGGGATTGATGCCGGATATAATAAGCCAGCACATCCTTGACATTGACCACGCCTTTAACCTGGTCGACTTCATCTTCACAGACCGGCAGGCGGGGAAAGGACGCATTCAAAGCCTCCGTTAATATCTCCTCCGGTTTCTGGTGAATATCAAGCCAGAGGACGTCCACCCGCGGCGTCATCAAAGCGCTCGCCCGCTTATCCCCGAACCGGATGACTTCGTTAATCATATCGGATTCCTCTTTTTCAATCACACCATGTTCGGAACCCTTCTTCAGAATCATCCGCAGTTCTTCTTCCGTAACCGGCGTTTCCCGGCGGCTCTGAACACCGATAAGTTTCAGAACAAGCTTTGTGGAAACACTTAACACCCACACCACCGGATAAGTTACGGAGCCGAATAATTTCATGACCGGTGAAAGAAAGATGGCTATCGATTCCGCATGATTAAGCGCAATGGTCTTGGGAACCAGTTCTCCGATAATCAGGGACAGGTATGTCATGAGCCCCACGACAAGAACGACAGACAGGGTTTGGGCGTAAGGCGCCAGCCAACCGATATTTTTAAACAGAGGCGCAAGATCTTCCGCCAAAGCCAACCCGGCAAAGGCGCCGGAAACGATGCCGATGAGCGTGATCCCCACCTGGATGGCGGAAAGAACTTTTTCCGGCTCCTCCAGAAGGGCGAGTGCCGCCCTGGCTCCTCTCCGTCCAGATTTGGCTTCATCTTCGAGGCTGGATTTCCGCGCGGAAATCAAAGCGATCTCATACATGGCGAAGAGGCCGTTGAGTAAAAGCAGCAGAGCTATAATGAGCACTTCCATGCTATTTTCTTTCTGAAAAGATTATTAGCGACGCAAACGGGTTACGGTTTGCCTGTGGCATCGATATTAATTGATTCGGCTGGAATCCGTCAAGCGGCAATTCGGGCATAGAACCGTTTAAAGGGAACAGCTTTTAAACTCCGGCGGTTCCAGAATGGTCAGTTTCCTTCGCCGAAGGTATTCCGGAAAACCGTAAAGCCGTTTGCCGCGATACTCGATGACAACCGCGTCCGCCGGGCAGTTGTTCAGGCATCCGAAGCAGGCCAGACATGTATCACGGTTGACAAATTGCTTTTCCGGATGAATCGCGGCGACCGGACACGTTTTCACGCAGGTATGGCATAAAATGCATTTGGATGCATCAACGGTGTGCTTGTTGACTGCTTTCTTGTTCAGCCAGACCAGCGGCAGCATCCGGGCCATTTCCCGGAGCGTTATCCCGGATGTATAGACGATGGGCTGACCCTCGTGAATATTTTCCAGAACCTTTCCGGCAAATGCCCGCACACTGCCGTAGGTTGCCTCATCGGGCAGATGCTCGCCCGAACGCTGATTATCACTGTCCCAGTCCGGTGTGGGATAGGACGGTATGCTGCGGAAGGCATGCATCCCGACGGGAACGCCTTCTTTATCCGTTAGAAGACGGAGGGTATGACACAGGGCGTTGTGCTGATTGCCTTCCGGCCCTCCGAAAGACACAAAGGCAGCCACGGGTATCCCCGTGACCTTTGGCATCGAAGCCAGCCAGTCACTGACATTCGAGGGAATGTCATAATAAAACACCGGTGAACCGACCAGGATCAGATCATAATCCGGAAGATATTTTTTGTCGAAGCTTCGCATGTCGGCCAGATCGACCTTGAGCCCCCGGTCCTTCAGGATACAGGCGATCAGCTTGCCGTAGCGGCTGGTAAATCCCGACTGACTGTAACATAAAATCAGCGCCCGTTTCGGATTGCGTGTCTTCATTTTCCGGTAAACCGGCTTCGCGGCTGCCGTTGCCGGTATGGGCAGGCTTAAAGCGGCGCAGAGGATCGCGCTTTTTTTGATGAAGTTCCGTCTTGTTTCCATATTTTTTCACCCGGCCTTTCCTTCGGTTGATGGCAGATCGTTATTGTCCAGATC
>CAZDYR010000513.1:0-2242 GCA_964509625.1 uncultured Smithella sp.
CCCTCGCTCTGGGCGCCGAGGGTGTTCAGGTGGGAACAAGATTTCTGGCGTCCGCGGAGAGCCCGGCCGGCAATGAATGGAAAAAAGCGATCGTGGAATGCGCCGACGGCGGGACAGGCTTGATCCCTCTGGAAAACGGACGCCTGGCGCAAAGACTCCTTATCACGCCCTGGATCAAACAAATGTTGGCTGACCCGGAAGTGAAAAACCTGACCGCCCTTCTGGATCGCAATCCCGACGCCACGGGCAATTATGAACGGGCGGCTTTTGGCTGCGGCCAGGTCGGCGCTCTGATTAAAGACATCAAACCCATTTCCGAAATCATCGCCGAGATGGTTTCATGATCCTTCACTTCTCATTTGTAATGAAAATCCCTTTCCCTTTTTTACTCCGCGATCAGAAAGACCCGAACATGATCCGGCGGCGTAATGGCGTTTCCTTTCGTATCCCTTACAATCCATAAATTGTACCGCTGCCGGCGCCTGCCTCTTCATCTCGATTTTGACCGATGCGAACAGGCAGAAATGCCTTTTCTATGAAAATTTATTTCCGCTTGACAGAGACGGTTGAATGAGTGACTCTGTGACCACCGGCGAAGCCGGTACCGTTTAAATGTTGATGCTGATGGCTTACTAAACCGCCCTATGAAAAAAAATCTGGACAACGCCCGTACGATCGTCCGGGAAATTCTCGCGGATATCGAAAACAGATCGAGGTCCGCAAAGTTTGAGCCCGCCGCCCTCAATGATTTTGAGACGCGGTTGCGGCAGATTGAAAACAATGTCTCCCGCAGCTTCAGGTCGGGCGTTCCAAACAAATATCTCGCCATGATCCGCGAAAAAATCGGCGCGGAACTCATCGAGGCTCTCGAGCCCGGCGCGCTTGGCTCCGTGTTCAAGAACCGCGACCGCATTCAGGAGGCCTATAAGGAAATCTCTGTCCTGCTTGAAAAATACGATCTCGCTCTGCAAACCGCGCGGGAAAGCCTGCAGGAAACCAACCGACTGATCTTTGTCCAGAAAGAAATGTCGGAATCCCAGATCGCCCACGTCCAGGAAATCGAACTGTTCGAAGAAAGCATCAGGCACATCCGCTGGCTGGTGGATATCCAACTTGATCCTTTTGAGAAGGCTATGGGGAAGATTATCAACTTTCTCAACGCCAGACACATCGAAGTGTATCTGTTTGACGAAGACAAATTTTTAACCACAAACCTGAATACCGACGGAAAAGTTTTTGTCTACAACAAGCAGCAGGACACGCGCTCCGATCTGCCGCATGCCGTGGACGCGCCGACTTTTCAGGAAGTGCAGGAAACCATCTATGAGGCTCCGCTCAGCGTTGAAGGGCGCCAGATCGGCCAATGCCGCATCCGATGCACCCGGACAAAAGATTTCGACCGGGACCTGTGGATCAAAAAAGTGGATTTTATCATGCCGGTTGTCGCCCGCATGGTCGAGTCCAACCAAAACCGGATTTTAGCCGCCAAGGTCTATACCGACGATCTCACACAGCTCTACAACAAGCGTAAACTCAATGAGCAGATGGGTCTGCTGTTCAAACAGTTCAAAACGGGAAAGAAAAAGCTTTTTGTGGCGATGATCGACATCGATAAATTCAAAACCCTGAACGACACCTACGGCCATCCCGTCGGTGATCTGGTGCTGAAGAAGATCGCCATTCTGATCCGTGACAGCGTGCCTTACGCCTACCGCTACGGAGGCGAGGAATTCTGCGCGGTGTTTTACGGCTATGAAAAAGACACGGTGATCGAGGCCATGGAGAAGATGCGAAAAAAAATTGTAAAGGCCTCCTTTGCCGAAGAGGGAATTGATCATCCCATCACGGTTTCGTCAGGGGTTGCTGAATTTGAAGTGAGTATGAACGCCGTGATGGACGCCATTGACCGGGCCGATAAGGCGCTGTACGTCAGCAAGGAAGACGGGCGCAACCGTTGCACGTATTATGATGACATCAAAGACCGTTATCTTGCGGATGCCAACCGCCTGCGCCAGAGAAATCTCATACTGGAAGAAGAGATCACCCTGCTGCGCCAGGAACTGTCAGGAATAAAGGTGAAAAAATCGCGCTGACCGGTGGATGAGGGGCTAAGCGGGATGCCCTTAGTTCCCTTCTCAAAAATAAATATTTGACCCCAAAATCCCTTTTGGTTCGTATTCTTTTTGGAAGGAGATACCATGCCAAAACCTCCAGCATCACCCAAGGTTATCGAGGCCGTAAG
>CAZDYR010000514.1:0-2241 GCA_964509625.1 uncultured Smithella sp.
GAAATGAAGGGAGTCACCGTCCTGCGCCATTCTAAAAATGAAGGCAAGGGCGCGGCGATCATGACCGGATTTATGGCCGCCTCCCATGTGGCTGACTACGTGATCACGCTTGATGCGGACGGTCAGCATGACCCCGGAGATGCGTTGAACTTGATTGATGCGATCCCAGTAAAAAAGCGCCCTATCGTTATCGGGGCGCGTGAGGGCATGGAGGGAGCTGCGGGCGCTCATATTCCGTGGACGAGCCGTTTCGGGCGGAAATTTTCCAATTTCTGGGTCCGGGCATCCGGCGGCCCCAGGCTTTCTGATACCCAGAGCGGCATGCGGATATATCCTCTGCCTGAGGCCATGAGTCTGAATACGCGGGCGCGGCGTTTTCAATTCGAAGTGGAAATTCTGGTGCAGGCCAAACGGAGAGGCATTCCGATCATTGAGGCGCCGATCAGCGTGGTTTATGGTGCTGAAGGGGCCAGAATCTCTCATTTTCGTCCATTTGTTGATTTTATCCGCAACTCTAAAACATTTACCCGCCTCATTTTTTCCCGAATGTTCCTCCGGCATTAATCGTATGGTTGCGGCTTGTATTTATCAGTGCACGTGTGGTATCTTTGGCAAAACGGTCAGCATTGCCGTGTCAGGCAACGGGCCGGACTTAAGGAGGTGGAGCAGTGCCGCTTTCCGAAGTTTCCAGACAGGACCTGTTTAAAGCCTGTGAATCGCTGTTCGGAACGGACATTGACGTGTCGGTCGAGTTTCTGCGCTATCTCAAGCCAGACGGCGTCAAGGCGGCCTATCGCAGGAAAGCGATGGAAACACATCCCGACCGCGCGGCGGTGATGGACGGCAAAGCCGATTTCATGGAGGACCGTTTCAAAGAGATCGGACTGGCCTATCAAATCTTGCTGGCCTTTCTTGCGGCACCCTGGAAATATTCACTCAATGAAAACGGAACCCTTTACGAGCGCAAATACTCTTCCCCGCATCCGGCTGCGGCGCGCAAAGCATCCTCCCGGCCAACGGTTCACAAAGCGTCAGAGCCCCTTTACGCGGGCAGGATGCCGGCCAGAAGGCTTTTGTTTGGCCAGTATCTCTATTATGACGGGCATATCTCGCTTTCGACCCTGATTAAAGCGATCGTCTGGCAAAAACTACAGCGGCCGTCTGTTGGCGCTATTTCCGTAAGCTGGGGCTGGATGGAAGGCAGTGACATCGTCGATATCCTGCGCCATCGGAAGTACGGCGAAAAATTCGGAGAATGCGCTCTTCGTCTGGGATGCCTTTCCCGTTTCCAGTTGGGCCAACTGCTGAATAAGCAAAAACAGGCGCAGCCGTTAATCGGAAAATATTTCATAGAGAAAAATATCCTGACCTCCGCGCAGATATTCAAGAAGATTGTTGACATGAAAATGCACAATAAGAAGTTCTGGACGTATTGAAGAGGACAAAGGCTGCAGGCAAAGGCTAAAGGTAAAAACAAAAGAATCCCATTTGTCTGGTATAAAATAACAATTCAAGTCTAATCGCCTTTGATCTCAGTGATCTTGAATCTTTATCCGCGAGTCACCTCGAGTCACCTTTAGGTGGTTAGGTATTTAAGGGGTCAGGTCATCAGGTGGTCAGTTTCGTTTCTTCGTGTGTGCCGGCTGGGGTAGAGACAGGATCAGGCTTAGGTCTTCGCCAGAAATAAAAAATTTTATTAAAAAGCTCCTGGAACTTGTTGATGTTGCCGGCTTGATCCGTATGGGAGCAGTTGACTTTCAGCAGATAGTCGTAAAAAATTTTCCCTTCCTTAAACGCCGGATTCAATTTCATGGCGTTTGCCAGAAAAGCCTCCGCTTTGTCCAGGTTGCCGGCTTCAAAATGGGCGCGGCCCATATTGTAATGCAGGTTTTCATCATCCGGAGAAACAATCAGTGCCTTGGAATAGTTTTTAACAGATTCCGTAAAGGATTTGTCGGTACGGCACTGCATGCCGATATCGTTGTAGTGAAGAGCGACGGATTCACGGATATCCTCACTTTCATTCATGATCTCCCAGGCTTTGGGTAAATTATCCTGGTCGATGAACCCGATGGCCTGCACAATTTTATTTTGAATTTCTTCTTCCTGTTTGAGCTTTTCCCGGTCGATTTCCAGGCGTTGAGCTTCGGCAGTTTCATTCTCTCTTTTTACGCGTTCGACGATTTCTTCTTCCTGGGCGACAATCATCCCCTTGATAAATTCCAGGTTGGTTTCCAGATC
>CAZDYR010000515.1:0-2223 GCA_964509625.1 uncultured Smithella sp.
ACCACAGACTTTATGGTGAATTGACAAATCAGGTTATCGAGGAACACTTACGCGGAAACGCCGTAATTGGTATATATCCTTTACTTCAGGATGAAACCTGCCGTTTCTTGGCAATCGACTTTGATAAAGAAGAATGGAAAAGAGATGTGTCATCCTTTCGATCGGTTTGTCTTTCATTCAATATCCCCGTTGCCATAGAGCGATCACGCTCAGGCAATGGTGCGCATGCTTGGTTCTTTTTTGTAAATCCAATTGCCGCTTCTCTGGCTCGAAAATTCGGTTCTGCCATAATCACACAAGCCATGAACAGGAACCATGAATTATCTTTTAAATCCTATGATCGGTTATTTCCTAATCAGGATACTCTGCCAAAAGGTGGTCTCGGTAATTTGATCGCCCTGCCGCTACAGAAAAAAGCACGTGAATTAAATAACATCGTATTTGTTGACGAGAATTATGAACCTTATAACAATCAATGGGAATATTTATCCTCCATTGCAAGAATATCTGAAGAGACTATTATTTCGCTTTCAGCGCGTTTAAGCGGTCTAGATGCACTCGGCGATTTGAGAGAAGATGAAGAAATCGAAAAACCTTGGGAACCCAAACATCAGATTCGTCTTACACCGCAGGATTTTCCAAAGGCAATGACCGTCGTGAAGGCCAACATGATTTTTATTCCCAAAGCAGGCATTTCGCAAAGGGGTTTGAACGCATTGAAAAGATTGGCGGCGTTTAAGAATCCCGAATTCTATAAAGCTCAAGCGATGAGATTGTCAACTTACGGAAAAAGCAGGATCATTTCCTGTTGCGACGAAACTACCGATTATCTTTACCTGCCCAGGGGATGTGAAACGGACGTCAAGGAACTTTTGGTCGATGCTGACATCAAAGTGGACTTTATTGATAAAATGCAAAAAGGGAAAAACATTGACGTTAATTTTAAAGGAACGCTCCGAGATGATCAGCAGGAAGCCATCAAAGAACTATTTAAGTACGACATAGGCGTTCTTTCGGCGACAACAGCTTTCGGCAAAACAGTTATTGCGGCAAAGATGATTGCAGAGCGTAAAGTCAATACTCTGATTCTTGTTCACCGTCAACAGCTTCTGGAACAGTGGGATGAAAGATTTAAGGTTTTTTTGAACATCAACGAAACTCTTCCAGTTATGGGAAAAAAGCGCGGACGCAAAAGAATGCAAAACATCATTGGTTTAATTGGCGCGGGTAAGTGTAATCCCGTCGGCATTATCGATATAGCGATTATGCAATCTCTGAATCGAAGAGGTGACGTCAAGGCACTCGTAAAAGATTATGGTATGGTCATCGTAGATGAATGCCATCACGTGCCTGCTTTCAGTTTTGAAGAGATCCTCAAGTCCGTTTCGGCAAAGTATGTTTATGGATTGACGGCAACGCCGATCAGGCAAGACGGTCATCATCCAATCATCTTTATGCATTGTGGCCCCGTCCGCTATCGGGTAGACGCAAAAATTCAGGCTGGTTTAAGGCCTTTCGATCATTATGTGATTCCAAGGTTTACCAGTTTTCGATCATCATACGAAACGAATCAGAAAGATGCTGCAATCCAGGAGCTATATTCCGAGATTGCATTGAATGAATGGAGAAACCGTTTCATTGTTGATGATGTGGTCAAGAGCCATGTTCAAGGTCGAAACTCACTTGTACTGACGGAAAGAACCGCTCATGTCGAGGATCTTAAAAAAATGCTGCAAGGAAGCATTCCCAATTTGATTTCGCTGACCGGCGGTGCAAGTGCCAAAGACAAGAAAGCCTCATTTCTGAAGATTAAAGAGATACCGACAGGACAACCGATGACTTTATTAGCGACAGGAAAATATATCGGTGAAGGTTTTGATGAACCAAGGCTCGACACACTTTTTCTTGCTATGCCGATATCCTGGAAGGGAACCATTCAGCAGTATGCGGGCCGTCTGCACCGTCTCTTTGACGGCAAGGATAATGTGCAAATTTATGATTACGTGGACAGCCAAGTTCGAATATTTTCGAAAATGTATCATAAAAGGCTGGCAGGTTATGCATCACTGGGCTATAAAATCAAAGCGGGGGATATTTCTGATCACTCCGAGAATATTATTTTTGATCATCAGAATTTCCTGTCGGTTTATGAAAATGATTTAGCCACCGCCGATAGAGAAATCGTTATTGTCAGTCCGTTTGTGACAAAAAGAAGACTTCAGC
>CAZDYR010000516.1:0-2221 GCA_964509625.1 uncultured Smithella sp.
TTCCCGATTTGTGTGACTTCCAGCAACACGTCGTTACCAATTTTAATTTTTGTTCCCAAAGGCAATGTATAAAGTTCGATGCCTTGCGTTGTCAGATTTTCGGCGAAGTCTCCGTAATTGACATTCAATCCCTTTTGCCGGATTTTTTCGATGCTCTCCGCAGCGAGCAGGCTGATCTGACGAATGGCCATGCCGATATGGGCGTCGTTTTCCAGACCCTGGTTGACCACGGCGCGTGCCGTTCCGATATTATGTTTCTTCTCACCTTTTTTATCACTAATGTTGACGGACAGTATCTTACTCATAATCATTTCCTTATCGCAACGGCCTCAATTTCCAACGGAGCGCCTTTAGGTAATGCCGATACTGCAACCATCGACCGCGCGGGTGGCTGGTGGAGAAAATAACCGGCATAAACATCATTGACGGCGGCAAAGTCGACTGCGCTTTTTAAAAAGACGGTTGTCTTGACAATGTCATTCAGGGACAAGCCGTTTTCTTCAAGAAGGGTCTGCAGATTTGTTAAAACCTGACGGGTGGCCGGCCGAATATCCATGATGATTTCGCCGGTTGACGGATTGACAGGCAGTTGTCCTGATATAAAAATAAAACCGCCCGCTTCCACGGCTGCCGAGTATGGTCCTGCAGCAGGCAGTTTATCTGAAGTCATTATTTTCGTTTTCATGTGTTTCTCCCGCATTATTTTGTAAGGACAAAAATGGCGTTTTGTGCCAATAAATTGGGCAAAAAAGAAATCCTGCCTTTTTTGCCAAGATAATATTGCTGCTCGATGGTAATGCTTTTCTTTGCGCAGTAGTCAATAAAATCGCGGATCGTCAGAAAGCGAATATTAGGCGTTTCAAACCAATAATAGGGCAGCGCTTCATTGATCGGGGTTTTACCGGAGAGAAACAGGGTCAGGCGCGCCGAAAGATGCGCGAAATTGGGAAAGCCAACGATGACTTTATGTCCCAGGCGCAGGGATTCCTGAATGACATAGTCCGCTTTTTTGATTTCCTGCATGATCTGATTGAGGATGACGTAATCAAAGGACTGGTCCGGATAATCCACCAGGCCGCTTTCAATATCACCCTGTAAGACGGTCAGACCGTTTTCCACACAGGTGTGCATTTGCTCTTCATCCAGTTCGATGCCCTGTACCAGTGCATTTTTATGCTGTCGTAAAAGAGACAGCAGTTCACCGTTACCACAGCCCAAGTCTAAAACATGCGCTCCCTCATGAATAATATCGATAATAATTTGATGGTCTGGTTTCATAGCTTCATTCTTTTCCATTTAGCGTTGATGGATATTGGCCAGAAAATTTTTAACCAATCTGGTTTCATCTTCAATTTCTATTAAAAAAGCGTCGTGGCCGTAGGTCGAGATCAGATCAAAATAGGTTGTGTAGGCATGTTTTCGCTTCAAAGCCCGAACAATATCCTGGGACTGATAGGAGGGATACAGCCAGTCGGATTTGAAAGAAATCACCAGAAACCGGACAGAGGTTTTTTTGACATCCGGAATGAAATGTTCTCCGGAGAGGTCAAAATAGTCGAGCGCCTTGGTGATATAGAGGTATGAATTCGCATCGAACCGCTTGACAAAATTGTAACCGCGGTAGCGCAGGTAACCTTCTACCTCAAAGTCATCAGTAAACTGAAAGCTCAGATTATCGTTCTTCAGTTTGCGCGAAAATTTTTCCTCCATGGATTGATCGCTCATAAAAGTGATGTGACCGATCATACGCGCCACCGCCAATCCTTTTTCTGGCTGGCCGTGTTCGTAATAGTGACCCTTGCGCCAGGCCGGGTCCGCCATGATGGATTGCCGAATGACTTCATTGAAAGCAATTTGCTGCGGCGAATGTTTTAATGCCGTAGCAATGGGTATTGCGGCCAGCACGCGGTCGGGATAGGCAGAGGCCCATTGCAGTGTCTGCATGCCACCCATCGAACCGCCCATGACGCATAAGAGTTTATCAATGCCAAGATGATCGACTAAGTGTCGCTCGGCTTCTACCATATCTGCAATTGTGATCATGGGGAAATCCAGGGCGTAGGGTTTGCCGGTTTCGGGATTAATGGATGAGGGACCGGTGCTGCCTTTGCAGCCTCCGATGACATTAGAACAGATCACGAAATATTGACGGGTATCGAGCGCCCGGCCTGGTCCGATTAAATCGTCCCACCAGCCGGGTGTTTTGTCGTCGGGAGAAATT
>CAZDYR010000517.1:0-2219 GCA_964509625.1 uncultured Smithella sp.
ATGTTCGACCGTGGCCAGCTGGGCGGCATTGGCCAGCGGTCCCATATGGCTGTCGGGCAGCAGCTGGTAGCCCACTCTGATTTGTTCCGCTCTTTTCTTCATTTTTTCAACGAACTCGTCATAAATTTTCGCCGGGACCAGAACGCGGGTTCCCGATTCGCAGACCTGGCCCTGATGGAAGAAAGTTCCGAAACAGGCGCCGTTCACCGCCAGATCGATATCGGCGTCATCCAGAATGATATTGGCTGATTTTCCGCCGAGTTCCAACGTAACCTTTTTTACCGACTCGGAAGCCATTTTCATAATTTCCCGTCCGACTTCCGTGCTGCCCGTAATGGCGATTTTGTCCACGTCGGGATGTGTGCAGAGGATCTTGCCCAGCGATCCGCCCGGGCCCGTCAGAACATTGATAACGCCCTTGGGAATGCCTGCCGCCTGGGCCGCTTCGGCAATGATCAGCGCTGTCAGCGGTGTGGAGGTGGCCGGTTTCAGAACGATGCTGTTGCCCATGATGATCGCGAGGCCGATCTTCCAGAAGGCCATGCTCGCGGGGAAGTTCCGGGGAACAATGCCCACGCAGACGCCAATGGGTTCACGGCGAATCCATTCCCGTCCGGGAGCGAAGACATTGCCGGAGTAGGGAATTTCTTCCCGCCAGGGGAAATCCCGGCTGGCGTAATAACCTAGGTTGCGCAGCATTCCGGAGCCGAGCATGCCCCAGAACTTGGATAGTTTGATCACATGTCCGGCATCCTGCGATTCCGTTACGGCCATCCTCAGCGTCTGTTGAGCGACCTGATCGGCAAAATCATAAATCTTATCCGCACGGGCGGCCGGGCTTAAATTGCTCCAGACGCCGCTGTCAAAGGATCTTCTGGCCGCGGCAATCGCCGCTTCCACGTCCGCCTGGCCTGCTTTCGCCACCGTGGCAAAAGGAGCGCCGGTTCCCGGGTCGATGGTTTCGAAAACTTCTCCACTGGCCGCATCTACAAACTCTCCGTCGATAAATAATTTATAGCTGTCCATGAAATCCCTCCTTCTTGTGATAATGGTCTGTGATTGCCTTTTTCAGTTTGCAAAACTAATGGCAACTGTATATGTTGCGATAAAATGAGTGTCAACGTTAAGCCGTGTTTTATTAATAATACCGTTTTATGATAAAACACTTTCCTGTTTTTTTCCGGAAGGGCAAAGAGAAGGGTGTTTCCCAATGGCACTGATTTTTTATGTGATTTGAGAGGTTGCCATAATGAAGATGAAAGATAAGGCCCTCAGCGCGCTTCTGGCGGCTTTCCCGACGCCGGAGGCTTGGATTGCGTTTTCCCAAAACAGCGACAATGCTCTGATCATGGACACGTTTGTCAGTTATGCCGCGCGCTCGGGCCTGATTGAAACACCCGATGTTTCATCTCTGGAAAATTTTATTCTCCCGCAAATGATCCATCGGCCCGCCTTCAAACCGCCCAAACACATGGACTTTGAAGAACTGCTGGACAAGAAAGACGATCTCCTGAAACTCAACATCTCGCTTCGCGCCATGACCGAGCGCATTAACAAGCTGCTGGCTGAAAATCAAATCGCCCTGCCGAAAGTCACCAATTCCATGTTGACGCGGCTGAAAAAAGAACCGGTCGATACCGCTTACAAACAAAACGTTTTGAGGAGCCTGGCCTTCTGGCTGGGGCACGAGCGGCCGGAGCTTGCCGCCGACTGGCATTACGAAGCACTGCTCGCGGTTTGCCGCGAAGGGAGGCAGACGGAAAACTATCGGGAAGGAGCGCGCATCGGTTTTGCCCTTTACAGCCGGGGAGACGTTATTGATCACGAAATTCTGGGCTGGCTGAAAAAAACCGTCAAAACCTATATCGACCAGTCCATCAGTCAGTTTTCTTACGGACGCTGGGGCAAAGTGCGGGCGCATGACATCACCACCCTGTACGTGGATTTTCCCAAGGAGACGTCCGAAGGCGATCTGATGGCCTATCAGCAGTGCCTGCGCAGCGCGGTGTCGCTGGCGCATCAGCTGGCGATCCGCTGGGCGTTGTCCCCTTACTCCACGAAGAACCGCTTTCTGTCTATTGCCGTTGTCGTCGGGGAATATGCCAGTCTCGACAATCATCTTTTGCCGCTCTTAAGCGCCAAGTTGCCCGATGATCCGTTCATTCGCCTGTCCGATGTGGCGCGTCAGTGCGTCCTGATCAACGATATCCGCGTTGTGC
>CAZDYR010000518.1:0-2214 GCA_964509625.1 uncultured Smithella sp.
CCGTCTATACTCTGCTTCATCGGAAACCTGCATAACGGAAACACCCAGGCAAAACAGGCAGGCGTCGATACCGGTATACGCATTAACAATGCGGGAATAATTTAAAAAATCATCATGAATGAATTCATGCAGTTTTTGATGCCGAACGCCCACGGGACACCGGCTGATCGAACGAATTTCATCGACCATCGGCGCGGCAAGACAGGCCTTTAGCACGCTTCCTCCGGCTAAACCTGTTGCTCCTAAAATAAGAACTTTCATAAGATTAAAGTGGTTAGAAATATTTGTGTAAGCAACGCGGGTTTGATCAGCCTGATCAAACCCGCGAAATCCTGTTACGATCCGGAATATTTATTCGCCGGCAACAATCACTTTATACTTCCCGTAGACTCCCAGGATATTCTGGACATCCCAGTCCACATGGGTCACTTTCGTGATGCCGCCGTTTTTCTTGGCGGCTTCAATGCTGCAATCGCCGACGGCAACCAGGCCAAGCACGCTGACACAGGTTGCCTCTCCCGTCTTGGGGGAAGCACCGCCGTTGGCTGTCGCTACCATCGGTAATTTTACGCCTGTGTAAACACTGCCCATGGGAACCAGCATGGCGCAGCCCATCAGCAGAACCACGGCGCCCAGAGCAAAAACAAACTGTATTTTTTTCATCATCACCTCCCGGCAGATTGAACTGCCCTGACAAAACATTGTCCGATCTCTCCGTAAAGAATAGTTAACGCTCCCCGCCTGTCACCGTTCACAAGGAAACAATTCTACTTTATGACCGCCTTCCGGCACATTTTAAAAATAGAATCATCCCGAATTACTTCTTATGATCATATTCTAAGAGGTTCCCATAGATTGTCAACGTGATTTTGCAGATGGCGATGGATATATCGTCAGTCCTTATCTTTAAACAGCCGCAGATACACTATTATCAGGGAAAATAATCGTTTGATTCACTGAGAGAAGCCTTTGCCGTATAAAAAGCAAGGTGATGCCTCATAATCCCTCATACGGATACACGGCAAAGATCGTAACCGGCTATTCAGCGGCGCAGTCCGTTCAGAAACTGGTCCAGAGCCTCTCCATAAAGAGAACGATATTCATCGCTGGCCAGAATGGTTTTTTCCAGTTTCTTGAGTTGAATAATTCCGTTAAAGACGCCCCAGAGGATAATGGCCTGTCTTCTGGGATCAACCGCTTTGAACATTTTTTTATCGATTCCTTCGGAAATAGCCTGGGCCAGCATGAAGATGCTGGCGTTTCCATGCGAGTCGATTTCATTTTTCAAATCCGGCGGGAAGATGGTTTCCGACGATGTCAAAAAATAATTAATAATGTCGAAGTAATTTTTATGTTTTTCGCTGAACTGGAGATAAGCCGCCGCGATCAGACGGATTTTATCTTCCGGAGAGGATCCTTTTTTCATAGCTTTCTTGATCGTCTGACCCAGCAGGTCCAGCCCTTCCAGTTGAAGAGCCGCGAAAAGCTCTTCCTTGTCTTTAAAATAGAAATAAATTGCCCCGATACTTAATTCGGAACGTTTGGCAATCTGATTGATGGAAGTGGCGTTTAATCCCTTCTCCAGCAGAAGCGCCCTGGCCGTATCCAGAATATGGCTTTTGCGCTGTTCTCTTTCGCGTTCGCGTCTCTCTTTAGAGCCCATAAGACTTTTTTTATCCTTATCTATATGATTCTTTTCCGGTGGATTTTACGGTTCCTACCATTCCAAAGCGATTAAATCAAAAAAAATTCGCCGGCATACATCCACCCAGCGTTCTGCGGCCCCGGCATTACGGCGATTCCGTTTCCGGCAAAACCCGGATATCAAACCAGGGCTTCTGCCGTTTGAAGGGGCACCACGCCGCCTTGCAGTAACGGATCGGGTCTTGGGGAGGCGCTTTCACCGCCTGCGCAGGAGCTTCCCGGTTTTTCTGCACCCAGGCTTCGGCTTCAGACAATGTTTGTACAAAGCCTGCCGAATACGTGGTCCTGCCGCGGCAATGGACAAAACCGTAAATCAATTCGTAACGCTCGGACATTGCCTCCACATCCTAAAACTCTTTTCCGATTTTCAACAATACCTTAATTGCCAGACCGGTATCGATTCTTTCCCGGTAAACAGCCGGCAGGCGCTCCAGAGGCTCGTAATCGGAAATCAGATGCCGCGCGTCGATCTTCCCTTCGGCCATCCATTGCAGGCATTGGATATTCTCC
>CAZDYR010000519.1:0-2212 GCA_964509625.1 uncultured Smithella sp.
GAAGGAGCGCGCGCGCATGGCCGGCGACACGAAGGCGAAGAAGCCGTGGCTGAATGCTACCTCAAGGCGTCGAGCTCCGGCGTGGCCAGCGTTTTCTGCGGCTACGAAACCGCGACGCGGGACGAAGCAAAGATCACGGCGATTTTTGTGGACGGCAAGCCCGCAGATAAGGCAAGCGAAGGCCAAAAGGCGGAGATTGTTTTAGATACCACACCCTTTTACGGAGAATCCGGCGGGCAAACGGGCGATACGGGATATCTTGAAGGAGAGGCCTTCAGCTTCACCGTGGAAGATACGAAAAAACCCGTGGAGAATTTTATCGTGCACAAAGGCGTTGTCCGGAAAGGACAGATTAAAATCGGAGATTCGGCGCGTCTGCTGGTTGATCTGGAAAGACGAAAGGCCATTGCCGCCAATCACTCCGGGACGCATCTTTTGCAGGCCGCGCTCAAAGCGGTCCTGGGCAATCATATCAAACAGTCCGGATCGCTGGTGAATACCGAGCGTCTTCGTTTCGACTTCACGCATTTTTCCAAGATCACCGACGAAGAGCTTTTGCGCGTCGAAACCATTGCCAATGACATGATCCGCAAGAATCTCCCCGTCCAGACGGAAGTCTGTTCACTGGAAGACGCGCTTAAAACGGGCGCAACGGCCGTATTTGACGAAAAGTACGGCGCGACCGTGCGCATTGTCAAGATGGGCGAGATGAGCATGGAACTGTGCGGCGGCACGCATGTGGAGCGCACCGGAGACATCGGCATACTGAAGATTGTCCATGAATCCGCCATTGCCGCCGGCGTGCGCAGACTCGAAGCCGTAACCGGAAAAGAAGCCGTCTCCCATATTCAAAAATCCGAAGAAGAACTCAAACGCACGGCGGGCCTGTTTAAAGCCGGGCATCTGGAAGTTTACGACCGCACCGACAAACTTCTTAAAACCGTCCGCGACCTCGAAAAAGAAATCGAAGCCCTCAAAGGGAAGCTTGCCGCCAAGGATTCCGGCGACCTGATGAGTCAGGCCAAAGAAATCGCCGGTGTCAAAGTGCTGGCCGCGGAAGTGGCCATAACGGACGCCAAGACGCTTCGCGACTTCGGCGACAAACTGCGCGACAAACTCGGCTCCGGCGTCATCCTGCTGGGCAGTAAAGCCGACGACAAAGCCCTGCTTTTGTGCATGGTCACCAAAGACCTCGCCGATAAATTTCATGCCGGTAACATCGTCAAGGAACTGGCCCCGATCGTCGGCGGCAAAGGCGGCGGCCGCCCCGACATGGCCCAGGCCGGCGGCACCCAACCGGAAAATTTGAGCAAGATATTTATTGAACTGGAAAAGCTGCTGACGAAATAGCAAATTCGCCGGCCTTCTTTGTCATTGCGGTGAACAGACTTTGCGCATGAACATAACATTGTGATTATGGATCGGCGTCCTCTCTTTCTCCCACACAATGAAGGATGGGATCGCAGACATACATAGTTCGTATTAGTCTCAAATGATTGAACTCATTATTGCGGGTCATTTTCATTGACAGGCGGAGATGATCTCTCTATACTTCCTCTAACCAGATAAGACGCTTGACCCATCCGGAACAGGGAGGAATGGTTATGAACAAATTTGTTGTCGTTGTGATTTTAACCTCAGTGCTGTTTTTATCAGTTTCTCCGGTCATTACCGGTGAGATCAGTCCCGTCAGTCCCGCCGTAACGGGTCCCATCGTAAAAGGCACCTCATCCTGCAATACGGATTACGGCTGGAAGCTCACCAAATACAACAACCGGGAAAGCTGTGTGTTTTGCGATGAGAAAAGAGGATGGCACTACGCCAAATACAACGGCAGAGACAGTTGCGTGCGTTGCGACGAAAAAGGCGGTTGGAAGTACGATGGCAAAAGATTCTGCGTCAAGCAGTCCAATTGAAGGGCGGATTCCTTTACTTTCCGGCAACGTTTCCGGTTATTCGGCGGCTGAAGATGTTTTTCCAGCCGTTTTTGTATCATTTGACGGACATACAACCGCCAGATCCGTGAATATTAAAAAGACTCATTTTATGGTATAATGAGGGAAATATTGCATCAAACCGTGCTTTCACAAGGAAAGCGAAAACCAGCGGGCTTGAATATTCTATTTCGAGCCAAAGCAATTGTGTGGAGTATGTCCCGAAGATACCAAAACAACTCAACCGACTAGAAGAAAACCTGCCGAAACACCCGGCG
>CAZDYR010000520.1:0-2212 GCA_964509625.1 uncultured Smithella sp.
CTGCCTGACAGATCGATAGCGGCGATCCGCCGGACGATTAATCCCTGCACGTCCGAAGCAATAAATTTCCGCATGCTTTCGATCAGAAAAGAGGCGGAATCCGTTTCATAAAGCTTCAGTGTGGCCCGGTTGACGTGTTTTACCTGTATGGCCCGGGTAAACTGGTCGATGGCTCCGGGATTATTTTCAAAATAACCCGCCAGATTCCCGCGCGCTTCGTTGGGGAGAGTCTCCAGAAGCACTTTAACCCGGGACCAGTCTTCCTCCCACAAGGGCACGACCGACTCTTCAAAAAGGGCGCGGTAATGCAGTTCACTGTCCGCCAGAGCCTTTTGTGTTTGTTTGCGGCGCTCAATTTCCTGCTGAAGTTCCATATTGGTTTCGCGCTGACGCTGCTCCGCCAGGCGGTATTCATTTTGCGAAACCGCCAGAGCATCCTGTACTTTCATCCGGGTTTTTTCATAAATCATCGTTTGCAAAAGCACAGTGACAATGACCAGGACCGTATTGATCCTGAACAGAATCATCAGGCGCGCATCCAGGGGGGGCATGTCATTTGTCAGGAAAAAACCAATGGCCAGAACACTGAAAATTGCCGCCGTGATAAAGCCGATTTTCCGGCCGTAAAACATGATGGCGGACATGGGGAAGAAAAAGCACCACGGTAGTACGATATAGTAGATATCAGGATTCCACAAACCGGTAAGCAGATTGGTTGCCAGTAGCCCGAAACCGATTCCGGCCGTGATTCTTTTGTTGAGTGCAATCTCCCGGATTGTTTTCAAGCGCTTGTTGATGATGATGCCGACGATAATATCAATCAGCCAGAGTATAAAAAGGGAGAACTGAAAGAATTCTCCCAGATAAAAATATAAACCCGCAAAAAAAATAATGGAAGGAAAGGCGGCGACAAGAACAATAAAATTCTGTCGTCTGTGATATTCGAGTTCGGCCAGGAGCGCTCCCTCAGGACCGGTGACTGCCTTTATGTCCGCTTCCATGTGCAATTTCCCGATAAAGAAATCATCTTCTCTGCCAGGCACGGCAGGAGGCATAATTTATACAAGATGAATATGGTTCGTAATCAACCACCTCGCAGCAAGCCGCGGAGAATCAACATTTGTCCCGCAGAAGAGAGATTGAACAGAAAAGGACAGCGGTTAGATCTCCTAACCGCCGCCCTTTTATGGATTGGGACCTTCTGCGTTACCGGAAATTAACGGCCTTTAAAATTGGGCGCCCTCTTTTCCAGAAATGCCTTGGCGCCTTCTTTGAAATCTTCCGTAAACTGCAGGGCTTTGCTGGCGCTGAACTCGACTTTCATAACACCTTCAAAGACGGAGGTCTCGAGGCCCTCGCGGACGGCTCTCATGATTTCACGCTGGGCAACCGGGGCGCCGGCGGCCAGTTTCTTTGCCAGCTTTTTGGCCGTTTCCAGAACATCCGCTGCCGGAACGACTTTATTCAGAAGACCCAGCGAAAGGGCTTCTTTCGACGACATGAAATCTCCGGTCAGCATGAGTTCCAGAGCTTTGGTTTTGCCGATATAGCGGGGCAGCCGCTGGGTTCCGCCCCAGCCGGGGTTGAGGCCCAGTTTGACTTCCGGAAGACCCAGGGTGGCTTCTTCCGCCATGATCCTCAGGTGGCAGCAGCAGGCCAGTTCCAGTCCGCCGCCGTACGCGCCGCCCTGCATAGCCGCGATGATGACTTTGGGATAGTTTTCAATTTTAAAATAAATCTCATTGCCGTTGTATTTGGGGACGTTGCCCGCCTGAATACTGGCAAATTCGGTGATGTCGGCGCCGGCGGAAAAAAGCTTGTTGCCGCTGCCGGTAATGATGATGACACGCACGGAATCGTCTTTCTCACATTTGTTGAGCAAGTCTTCCAGATCTCTTAAAACGCCCTGACCCATTGAATTTGCGGGCGGGTGATTGATTGCGGCGATGACGACCATGCCATCTTGTTCCACTTTTAATTTTTCATACTCAAAAGCCATTTTGATTCCTCCTTGTATTATGAATTAATTTATTAAATGACGCTTTTTTTCAGCTATGTTGTTATTGGTGACCGGCAGTATAGAAAGAACACATGATCATGTCAAGCGGAAACAGCGGGCGGAAAGATGACGACGTGCAGCCTGAAATCAATTTTTTAAATCCCGTTTGAGCTTGCTATATTGCAGAAGAGAGTCGAGGCCACTGGCATAGAA
>CAZDYR010000521.1:0-2208 GCA_964509625.1 uncultured Smithella sp.
CATAATTATATTTCTTTCATTTCTACAACGTTTTTGAAAAAAGTCATCAAAAATCGCCTGAACCAAAGTCCAGGCGAACATAAATCCAACCTATTCAAAATACCCCAAGGCTACGAGCCCTTATTATTTGCGCCTACTGCTTCTCAATCACCGCAACGCACTCGACGTGCGCTTTCCTCGTTTTTTGATATTCTATTTTATGCAAACAAGGGAGCCCCGACATTATCTACTTATGTTCATCTTTAATGCCGGCTATATTTTTAGCCAGCTTTTTCTTCTTTTCGATGTTCATCTGACGCGAAATCATGACCCGCTGCGCCTGCGGCGAACCTGCCCCGTGCATGGATTCCGTCCGGTAACCTACGGCAGCTGTACCCAGAGTTAAATTTTCCACCAGCCGCAATATCCTCATCCGGTCTTCCGCCGGTACGGAGGCGACCCCGCAGAAATATTTTTCGATGATTTTGCCGATTTCGGGATGACGCAAATCTTGTTCAGAGGGCATGGTCACCATCAAACCGCCGGCTATATCCTCGGCAAGTCGGGCTATTTCATAGGGGTATCGAGTGACGTTCTGCTTGCAAACATTGGCCAGCAGCATGTCAATTTCGTAATTGCCGGATGCGGTCTGATGTCCTTCGGCAGAACAGGCGATGCCACAGGAATACAAAGTTTCATTCAAATGCACCATTTCAATGAGTTTATCTTTGATGTGGGATGCCTTGGCCGCTCCATTGTATTCAGTAGCCAGCGCAGCAGCGCCGATCAGCACATCCCCCACACCGACCTTGCAACCGCCGTAGCTTTGACGGTGATAACCGGCGAACCTCTCTACCAGAGCGCCGCTAAATTCATATTCGCCGCACATAAATACATTATCCCAGGGAATAAAGACATCTTCAAAGACCATTAACGCTTCGTGACCGCCGTATTGGTAGTTGCCCACGTCAAGGGTTCCGTTTTCCAGCTTGCGGGTATCGCAGGACTGGCGGCCATAGATATACAAGATCCCTTCTGCATCAGCCGGAGCAGCAAACGAAACTGCATACGCAGAATCATCTTTGCCCATGGCGATTGTGGGCATAACCAGGATCCAGTGGGAGTTGATGGCGCCGGTCTGGTGAGCCTTGGCGCCCCGAACTATTATTCCGTCATCGTTCTTTGCAACGACATGGACAAACATATCGGGATCCGCCTGCTGACTGGGCGACAAACTCCGGTCTCCCTTTGGGTCAGTCATGGCGCCGTCTACTGTCCAATCTTCTTCCTGCATCTTGCGCAGAAAACTGGTAAACCGCGCATGATATTTTGTACCCAGTTTCTCATCCATTTCATAAGTTACACTGTCGACGGCATTAATGGCATCCATACCCACACAGCGCTGAAAGCAAGCTGCCGTTTTCTGTCCCAGCAAACGTTGCATTTTTACTTTTTTCACCAAATCGTCGGTGCTTTGATGCAAATGACAAAAACGGTTGATTTTTTTATCCGTGAGGTGTGATGTGGCTGTCATCAAATCTTCATATTGAGGTTCTTCCGCCAACGCATAAGTCATCTTCACCGAGTTCATGGAGGGCCTGATCATCGGATGGTCTACAGGATTATTGACCAGTTCGCCCTGAACGTATACTTTCAATTTCAATTCGCGCAAACTATCCTCATATTGTTGAGCTGTTTTCAATTTTTGTCGCCTCCACTCTTTTCGCCATTAAATTCGGTGGCTATACGGCTTCTACCAGCATGGCGATTCCCTGTCCTCCGCCAATACAGAGACTGGCTACGCCGTAGCGGCCTCTACGCCGTTTAAGCTCATAAACCAACGTGTTCAGCAGTCGAGTGCCACTGGAGCCCAAGGCATGCCCCAGTGCGACGGCCCCTCCGTTGACGTTGACCCGGTCATACAACGAACTGCCCGGCTCCATGCCCAATTCTTTCAAAACTCCCAACGACTGGGCCGAAAATGCTTCATTAATTTCGAACAGATCGATATCCTCCAGCTCAAGCCCCGCTTTCAGGAGAACTTTTCGTATCGCGCTCACCGGACCCAATCCCATAATTTTGGGATCCAGCGCCGTAACCGCATGTTCCAGAATACGGGCCAATGGTTGAGCGCCCAATGCTTGTGCTTTTTCCGCAGACATGACGACTACCGCCGAAGCTCCGTCATTCATCCCCGAGGCATTACCGGCAGTAACCGTGCCCTTGGCC
>CAZDYR010000522.1:0-2207 GCA_964509625.1 uncultured Smithella sp.
GAATAGGGCTGTCGAAACGCCGCGTCCTCCGAGCCGAAACAGCCATCGAGCGCGCACGCAAAACAGCCGCCGATGCGGGGAAGTTTCCTGCGCTGAACTTTTTTGACATCCATCGTCTGGAAAAAAACCTGGAACGTCTGGGGCAGGCCCCGATTGGCAAAGCGCATGACGTCGACATCCAGATCCAGCGGAAATCCGACCCCCTCCGCCGTATGCACCAGAGCGATGCCGCGGCGGGCCAGGGTGTCGCTTCCGGCAATCAGGTTTTTAAAAAGCGCGGAAAGCGACACGGATTTGGTAATGGAATTCACCGCCAGGTAAAACGCGTTTAAATAAAACCAGCCTGTTTCCTTATCGAATCCCGGATCGGCTAAAATGGCCGCGGGCATTTTAGCAATCAGCGCGGAGTTGGCAACGGCGGCATGTCCATCGTATTTGACAATCATCAGCGGATGGTCGGTGATCCGGTCGAGATCATGCCGGTCCGGAAGCTTTTTTTCGCGAACGGTATGCGCCGACGAGCCAAAGCCCAAAATGACTTTTTCTTTTTTCCTTCGGGCAATATGGCTGTTGATGAGAGTCCCCAGGTCGTCAAAGTCGCCCGCATCCCGGCAATCCAGGCCGGAGCTGAAATAGGCAAACGAACTGAAATGAATGTGCGTGTCGCCGAAAGCGGGAACTACACATCGGCCTTTTAAATCCACCGAGGCGCACGCCGCATATTCTTCCGGCAGTTGATCACCCGAAAAAAGAATTTTCCCGTCCTTTTCCACCAGGAACTTGAAAATTCGATTTGTCTCTTCGCAGGAAATAAATTCGGCATTCTTATAAACGCGCATAACGCCCCCCTCTCGTTACACGTTATTCGTGAAGCGTATCTCGTGACTTGTTGTTCGTTTTTGCGAGATACGAACGACGAGATGCGAGATACGAATTATCTTTCCGCCACAGCGATCTTCGCACCGTCATGCAATCCTTTGGGATTCAGGACAACACGGTCGCCCGGCTTCAGTCCTGACGTGACTTCCAGCATGTCACCCAGTTTGCCGCCGGTGGTGATAACGGTTTTACGCGCCTTGTTATCCCGGATCAGATAGACAACATTCATATCCTTGTCTTTACCCAGCGCGGATTGATTAACTGCAAGCCTGGCCTGAAGTTCTTCGGGTTTGAGCTCGCGGGAAAGGAAGGACACCTTGGCGCTCATATCCGGCAGCATGCGCGAATCTTTATCCAGAAACCGCACTTTGACCAGAACCGTCGCCTTGGTGCGGTCCACGGTCGGCACAATGGCGTGAACAACGCCGCGAAAACGCTTGTCGGCCAAGGCGTCAAGTTGAATGTCGCAGGGCTGACCGGCTTTGATGAGCGTGATGCTGGTTTCGGAAACATCTACTTCCACCTGCAGCGAATCCATGTCCGCCAGCGTGACTACGGCGGCTTTTGATGTGGATGACGCGCCCAGCGGGGTCACGATATCACCCACATCGGCATTCTTGGTCAACACAACGCCATCGAAGGGCGCCTTGATTAAGGTGTAATCCAGGTTGGCTTCCGCCCCCGAAAGGGCGGCGCTCGCTGAATCCACAGCCGCTTTGGCCGCCTTCACGGCTTCCTGCGAACGCAAATAACGTGTATGGATCATATCGTACTCCGACTGAGCAACATAGCCGCCCGCAATCAGCCTCTGGTAACGGTCATGCTCCTGCTGCAGATTATCCCGCTCCACCGTCGCCTGCTGAAGCATGGCCCTGGCATTGGACAGATTGGCCGTGACCTGGCCTTTCACGGCGGTCACGTCGGCGTTTTCCATTCGCGCCAGGATCTGCCCTTTCTTCACGAGGCTGCCCTCTTCGACCATCAATGCCGTCAAACGGCCGGTCATTTTTGAAGCCACCGCCGCCTTTCGCTGAGCCACGATGTATCCGCTGGCATTGAGCACGGAAAGAGACTGCGCGGGATACACCATGGAAACGGTTGTCACATCCACCATGGCGGTCGGAGCGATCACACCCAGGCGGTACAGGACAACACCGGCAATCAGCAGAGCCGCAAGTCCACCGATAATAAAAGGCTTTTTCTTTCTTCCGCCGGTAACGCTTTTTTTGACCGATTTGTCGATTTTCAGCTTGTTTAAATCTTCCTGGGGCATATTTTTTCTCACTTTAGAATTTTTGAAATGATGACGATAAACAATAACAGAACTT
>CAZDYR010000523.1:0-2205 GCA_964509625.1 uncultured Smithella sp.
AAATCAAAACTTGTGGCTCTCAGCTCATCGCCTATTGCCCACAACCCACAACCCATCGCCTATAACCTATAACCTACTTATACCCTATCTCCGGCGTTAGTTTTGTTTTCCCCCGGACAAACGTGCCGCTGCCCCGGGCGATTTCCCGGTTGTCCTCATCATATAAAATCGCTTCGGCGAAAAATTGCGTCCGGGTCGAGTTGGTTACCCGTCCTTCCGCGCGGACAATGCCTTTGTCCACCGGGCGAATCAGATACACATTAAAGCTGACGGTCAGGACAAAAACATCCGGCACCAGGGAATTGACGGCAAACCACGCGGCGTTGTCCAGGGCCAGAAAATACATCGATCCGTGCAATGCGCCGGCGGCGTGAAACAGCTTATCTTTGACCGGCAGCGTGATTTCGGATTTGCCCTTGCTGATGGTAATGCGCGCACCGGTCAGTTTCACAATCGGCGCGCCGTGCATCATGTTTTCCAGCTTTCGGTAATGATCTTCATTTTTTATCATCGCTTTGCCGTCTCTGAACCCGTTTTGGGTTTATCGGACAATATCCGACCGCATTGTAGGACAAAATCCGACGTTGAAATCGGACTGCGGCCGATACCGCCGGTCATGTAAAAGGTGTATTCGGTAATCACTTTTCAAGGGGTACATGTATTGCATCCGCCATATGTAATACGCCCCAACATTCAGTGGCTGGTGAATCAGAAACGCGCGTCTGACCTATTAGGAACAAAGCCCGGATCGCGGGGCGTACCCCTCTTGAAAAGGCTTTAAGCCCCATACCTTTTTTAGGTGGATATGTAAAGAGACACATGGCGAAACGAAGATGGTGGAGCTTGAAAGAAATCATGCCTTTTGGCGGAAAAGAAGGGCATAAAAAATAACTTTAAGGAGAATAACAATGGCTGAAGCTAACGAAAAAGATTTTTATGACAAGGTATTTCCTGTGCCTGAGAGAGTCAGGGAGAAATCCTACATCAAGAGCAGGGCGGAGTACGACAAACTCTACAAAGAGTCGATTAAAGACCCCAATGCTTTCTGGGCAAAAATGGCGACCGAAAGATTGACTTGGTTTAAACCCTTTGACAAAAAGAAAGTGTCGGACTGGTCATTTGACGCGAAAAACGTTTATTCCAAATGGTTTGAAGGCGGCAAACTCAATGTCAGCTATAACTGCCTGGACCGTCATCTGGCTACCAAGAAAAACAAAGCCGCGATCATCTTTGAAGGCAACGATCCGAACGACTGGAAAGTTTACACCTATTACGACATGTATCGCGAGGTCAACAAGTTTGCCAATGTTCTCAAAAGCCTGGGCGTGAAAAAGGGCGACCGCGTTACCATCTTCCTGCCCATGATCGCTGAGTTGTCCATTGTCATGCTGGCCTGCGCCCGCATCGGCGCCATTCACGCCATCGTTTTCGGCGGATTCTCGGCGGAAGCGTTAAGAGACCGCATCAATAACTGCGACGCGCACGTGGTCATTACCTGCGACGGCACCTACCGCGGCGCCAAGGCTGTTCCTCAGAAAGACACCTGCGACAAAGCCGTGGATCAGTGCCCCGGCGTAAAAACCATGGTGGTTGTGAAACGCACCGGCACGGCCGTCAACATGAAAGAAGGCCGCGATGTATGGTATGAAGATTTAATGGCTAAAGCGGACAAATACTGCAAACCGGAAGAAATGGACGCGGAAGATCCGCTGTTCATCCTTTATACCTCCGGCTCAACCGGACAGCCCAAGGGCGTTGTGCATACCCAGGCCGGATATCTCCTGTATGCCTCTATGACTCAGCAGCTCGCATTTGACGTTCGTGAAGAAGATACCTACTGGTGCACCGCCGACATCGGCTGGGTCACCGGCCACAGCTACATCGTTTACGGCCCGCTGTGCAACGGCCATTCCAGCATTCTGTTCGAAGGCGTTCCCAATTATCCGGATTTCGGCCGGTTCTGGGCTGTCGTCGAGAAATACAATGTCAACAATTTCTATACCGCTCCGACCGCGATCCGCTCCATCGCCAAAGAAGGCGACAAGTGGGTTGATATGCACGATATTTCATCGCTGCGTGTTCTGGGTTCGGTTGGCGAACCGCTCAATCCCGAAGCCTGGTGGTGGTACTATAACAAGATCGGCGGCGGTCGCTGCACGATTTCCGATACCTGGTGGCAGACGGAAACAGGCGGACATATGATCC
>CAZDYR010000524.1:0-2200 GCA_964509625.1 uncultured Smithella sp.
CCTTGAACCTTGAACCTTGAACCTTGAACCTTGTCCCTATCGCCTCTTGCCCCTGGCCTTTCGCCTTTATCCTTTATCCTTTATCCTTTATCCTTGTCCCTATTACCCATAGCCTTAGTCTTTCTTACTTCGGTATCCCCAGTTTATCCATTAAATCATAAAGCGTGGGGCGGCTGATGCCCAGGTCGGATGCCGCTTTGGAAAGATTATTTTCATTTCGCGTGATGGCTTTCAGGATAAGTTCTTTTTCCAGGTTTTCCCGGGCGTCTTTGAGCGCCACATGCTCAGTCGCGATCGCGACAGACTGCATCTCCAGATCTTCCAGCGATATTTTTTTGCCGTCGGACATGATCACAGCTCGTTTGATCCGGTTTTCCAGTTCCCGGACGTTCCCCGGCCAGGCGTAATGCTCAATGGCGTCAATGGCTTTACCGCTGAATCCTTTAATTTTTTTACGGTTCTCGTGCGAATAGCGCTCCAGGAACGTTTTAGCCAGAAGGATGACATCCGCCTGTCTTTCACGCAAGGGCGGAAGGGTAATTTTTACAACGTTTAGACGGTAATATAAATCTTCCCGGAAAGATCCGTTTTTCATGGCCTCTTCCAGGTTCCGATTGGTTGCCGCCAGCACGCGGGTGTCCACCTCAATTTGCTCCCGGCCGCCCACGCGTTCAATGGTTTTTTCCTGGAGAAAGCGGAGAAGTTTCACCTGCAGGGAAGGCGGAAGATCGCCGACTTCATCGAGAAACAGGGTGCCTCCTTCGGCCATTTCAAACCTGCCTTTGCGCTGGGCGTGGGCCCCGGTGAAGGTGCCTTTTTCATGTCCGAAAAGCTCGCTTTCAATCAGATTTTCGGGAATGGCGCTGCAATTAATTGGGATAAAGGGTTTTGCTTCGCGAATGCTCAGCCGGTGGATGGCGCGGGCAACCAGTTCTTTGCCGGTGCCGCTTTCCCCGATGATTAAAACAGGCGCGTCGGTTGTTGCCACCTTGCGGATGGTGGAGAAGACATCCTGCATTTTTTGCGATGTGCCGATCATGTTCTCGAACGTGTCGCCGCTTAAGCGATGCTTGAGTTCGCGTTGTTCCTGCTCCAGCAGGGCGACATGGAAAGCACGCCGCAGGACAACTTTCAGCTCATCGAGCTGAATGGGTTTGTAGAAGAAGTCATACGCGCCTTTTTCGACGGCGCGCAGGGCGTGCTCTTTTTCGCCTCGTCCGGTTATAATGATCACTTTAGTGTGGCCGTATTCATCGAGGATGTGATCCAGAACGGCGAAACCTTCCTCAACGCCGGCGGGATTCGGGGGAAGCCCCAGGTCCAGGGTCACCACGGCCGGCTGTTCCTTGTCAACGGCGGCGATGGCGCTTTGCCGGTCTTCCGCCAGGTGAACATCGTACTCCGCCGCAAGCGCCCATTTCATCTGGGTGCGGAGATCCTCATCATCGTCGACTATTAAAAGTTTTTGTTTTCGCAAAAGAGCACCTTATGATCTCCGGTCATTAACGGTTTGTTCCCAAAGGCAGGAGGATTTTGAATACGGTTCCTTTGCCTTCTTCGCTTTCCACGTTAAGCTTGCCTCCATGCGCGTCCACAATCGTTTTGCAATGGTAAAGTCCGATGCCCATCCCTTGTTTTTTTGTCGTCTGAAAGGGACGGAAAAGGCTGTTCTCCAAAAAGTCTTTGGAAATTCCGCAGCCTGTGTCGGTCACGGAAATTTCAGCCCGGCCATCCTGAATGCCCGTGGCAACGGAAATTTGGCCGCTGGATCCGGTTGCATCGTATGCATTCATGAGCAGATTTTCAAGTACTTTGTGCATCTGTTCCTGATCGACGGAAAGAGGGGGCATATCGGGGTCAAAATTCCGGTCTACGGGAATCTTTACATAATTTTTCAAATCCCGGATGGCGGCGGCAATCAGTTCGTTGATATTGGTTTCGCGAAAAGACAGGTCGATTTTCTGGCTCAGGAGGGAAAGGCGGCTGCTCATTTTGTTGATCTTTGTGACACTTTGGGTAATCGTTTTCAGCGCGTCCGCCTGGAATTCCGGATTGTCCATATGCTGCGGCAGGTTTTGCGTTACCAGAGACAGTTTGGACGCCAGATTTTTCAGATCGTGCATGAAGAAGGCGGACATGGTCTGAAACGCCTCCAGTTCTTTGGTCTGGCGCTGATGTTCGGCAAAACGCAGGCTTGGCA
>CAZDYR010000525.1:0-2199 GCA_964509625.1 uncultured Smithella sp.
GACTTAAAGAGGAATCAATGGACAAAAGAATTGGTACGATCACCATTATCATCACCGACAGAAGCAGGCAGGCTCAAAAAGTCAACGCCATTTTGTGTGATTTCGGAAAGATGATCATCGGACGGATGGGGCTGCCCTATTCTCCCGCCGGTCTGCACATCATCGCCCTGATCGTTCACGCCACAACCGATGAAATCGGGGCGCTCACCGGAAAACTTGGATCGCTCAACGGCATTTCCGTCAAGGCGTCGCTGACTAAAGTTTAAACATCACAAAAGGATATTTCACACACCATGAAGGATTTTATTGATGACAATGCCATTCAGGACCTCCTGGATCGGGCAAGCAATCCGGATCCCCTGCGTGTTCGTGAAGTGATCGACAAAGCCTACGAACTCAAAGGTCTCGCGCCGGAAGAGGTTGCCCTGCTGCTTCAAACGGAAGATCAAGAGCTTATCGAGTCGATTCTGCAGGCGGCGCACAAAATCAAGCAGGATATTTACGGCAACCGGCTGGTGCTGTTTGCCCCGCTTTACGTGGCAAATCACTGTTCCAATAATTGTCTTTACTGCGGTTTCCGCCGCGACAACAAGGAACTCAACCGCGTGGCGCTGACGATGGAACAAATCAGGAACGAAGTGGAAGTCCTTCAGCGAGAGGGACACAAACGCCTCTTGATGCTGTGCGGAGAGCATCCGTCACGATCGAGCCTGGATTACTTCATTGAAGCCATCGAAACGGCTTACGCCACCAAAACGGAAAAAGGCGGCGAGATCCGCCGCATCAATGTGGAGCTGGCCCCGCTCGACGTTGACGATTTCCGCCGTTTGAAAAAAACCGGCATCGGCACCTATCTGCTCTTTCAGGAAACGTATCATCACGAAACGTATAAACAGATGCATCCAAGCGGTCCGAAAAAAGATTATGTCAACCGTTTGACCGCCATGCACCGCGCTCAGGCGGGCGGCATCGACGATGTCGGTCTGGGCGCGCTTTTCGGGCTTTACGATTATAAATTCGATTTGCTGGGCCTGCTCTTTCACGCGCTGCAGCTGGAAAAAGACTGCGGGGTCGGGCCGCACACAATATCGATTCCCCGGCTGGAACCGGCATTCAACGCGCCGGCGGCCATCAAACCGCCCATGCCGGTTTCCGATCATGATTTTAAAAAACTCGTTGCCGTCTTGCGCATGGCCGTTCCCTACACCGGCATCATTCTGACCACGCGGGAAAACGCCGAACTGCGATCCGAAATCTTCAACTATGGCGTCTCCCAGATCAGCGCGGGCTCCCGCACCAACCCCGGCGGCTACTCGGATACATCCAGCGACCGTTTCCGCGCCGCGCAGTTCAATCTGGGCGACACCCGCACGCTTGACGAAGTCATCCTGGACATCACCGAACGCGGCCACATCCCCAGTTTCTGCACCGCCTGCTACCGTCTGGGGCGTACCGGCAAAGATTTTATGGACCTGGCCAAACCGGGACTCATTCAGAAATTCTGCCAGACCAATGCGCTGTTCTCTTTCAAGGAGTATCTGCTCGACTACGCAAGTCCCCAGACCCGTGAAGCCGGCGAAAAACTTATTGCGGAAATGCTCGAAAAATCATTCAAAACCAAACGCAAAAAAATGGTCACCGACCGTCTGCAAACCATTCAAGAAGGAAAAAGAGATGTCTATATCTGATCACATCGATAAACTGCTTTTGAAAGCCGAAGTCGGCAGGCCTTTAAGCCGGGAGGAAATTATAGAGCTTTTGAAAATGCCGGGTGAATTTTCCCCGGATCTTTTCGCCACGGCTGACCGCATCCGGAAGAATGAAGTCGGCCATGAAATATTTCTGCGCGGCATTATCGAATTTTCGAACTTCTGTGAACGCAACTGCCTTTATTGTGGCCTGCGCAAGGCCAATGACAAACTGGAACGCTACCGGATGCCCGATGAGGAAATTCTGGAAACCGCGCGCGAGATCAAGGCTACCGGTATTGCCACGGTTGTTTTGCAATCCGGCGAAGATTCCTACTACACGGCAGACCGTATCTGCAATCTGGTGAAGGCTGTTAAAGCGGAAACCGGGCTGGCTGTCACGTTATCCCTGGGGGAAAGACCTCCTGAGGATTACCGGGCTTTCGGAAATGCCGGCGCCAATCGATACCTTCTCAAGCATGAAACCGCCTCGCCGGAACTCTACAAATAC
>CAZDYR010000526.1:0-2190 GCA_964509625.1 uncultured Smithella sp.
AATCCTATCTTTGTAAACTGATTCTCATATCGCTCATTTTTTTATAATCTATAGTCTTTGCAATAAGTATTTATGACACTCACATAATTACCATTTCACATATGAATGCCTGGACTCACATCTTAAACTTTCGCCCTTTTCAGCCATTGCGAATATTGATACATTTTTGCCAACGCCCTGACTGCCCTCTCCGGGCTGGCAAAAACGACTCCTTTATATTTTTGATCTTCTATTTCAATGACCGTACGAGTTGTTTCATCTGTCAGCAAATATACGCCGACAACCGGTTTATGATACTTTCCCATGATGCCGACGGTTTTGGCAACCAGCTCATGCTCATAGTGTTTTAAAAGCTCGAGGGAATCTTCCTTGAATTGCTGGTCATAAGCTTTGTCAACAACAATAGTGGATTCCAGAACACCTTGTATCATGACCTTGCGGCCGATAATGCCCATGTGAATAATTGCGTCGCATTCCTCCCATTGCAGAAGCTCTTCAGCAATGGCCATATGAATATCCGTGTTCATTTCCGCGACCAGATCAACAGGATTGGCATGACTCCAGAAAGGCGGCAGCCAGTGATTAATTTTTTCGATGATTCTTTCGGGCAGTGGTTGAACGACCAATCCATTTTCCATACAGAGGTCGGATGCAACAACGCCCCATCCTCCTCCCAACGTTAAAATGGCAATCCTGTTCCCCTGAGGCAAAGGCAGAGATGAAAAAGCGGCGGACAAATCCAGCAAATCCATGGGTTGATCCGCCCGAATAATACCCGCCTGCTGACAGGCGGCATCGAAAACTTTGATGTTGGATGCCATTGCTCCTGTGTGGCTGGCCGCAGCCGACGCTCCCGCCTGTGTCCTTCCGCCTTTCAGGACGATGACCGGTTTCTTCATACCGACTCGACGGGCCGCTTCATAAAATCTCCTTCCATCTTTAACGCTTTCAATATACATAACAACCGTCTTTGTCGCATCGTCTACTTCAAAACCCTCCATATAGTCTTCAATCGTAATCATTGCTTCGTTTCCGGAACCGGCGAAAGCTCGAATTCCGATCCCTTCTTTTTCCGCGAATGCCAGCAATTGAGTGCCCAGATTGCCGGACTGAGCAACAAGGGCTGTGCCGCCCGCCTTCGGGCGCACGTGCGTGCCCGTACAGTAAAGCGACACGTATGGATTGCACATGCCCATTGTATTGGGTCCGAGTATTAAAATATCCGCTTCCCGCGCTTTGCGCACCAATTCTTCTTCCAGAGCCCTGCCTTCCGCTCCGACTTCTCCGAACCCTGATGAAATAAGCAGCACATTTTTAATGTTCTTTTGTCTTAGTTCATCAATGACCGGCATTACCCGGCCGGCCGGAATCGTTATCACGGCAAGATCAATGGGCTCATCAATTTCTATTACCGATTTGTAAACTCGTCTGCCGGCAATCTCACCCCCTTTGGGGTTAACCAGATATACTTTCCCCTCATATTTGCCCGCAACAACATTACTGAACATCAATTGCCCCCATTTGCTCAATTCTGCCGACGCGCCGATAAAAACGATTGATCTGGGATAAATCAAATTACCGATATAGCGGGGGTTGACCGGAAGATGTCTTTTTTTCTGTAGATCTCTTTGGCCTAAAACTATCAATGCGTCCACCGCCGTAACTGTTCCATCATCGGATATCAGTAGAGGATTAATATCAATTTCACTTATCTGCGGTATGGACATGGCTATTTCAGACAAGCCAACCAGCGCATTGATCAGGGCATTCACATCCGGCGCTTTCTCACCACGAAATTTTCCTAACAGTTTTTGTGCGCGAATATCTGAAATCATTGATCTGGCGTCATTTTCATCAAGAGGTGCGAGACGGAACACAACATCCTCTAAAGCCTCTGTAAAAATACCTCCTAACCCAAACATAATGACTGGCCCAAATTGAGGATCGAAAAAAAGACCGGAAACAAACTCTCTTCTTCCCTGCAACATGGGTTGCATCAGAAATCCTTCTAAATCATCCCCTGCCGCATCCTTTATATATGCAGCCGCCAATTGCAAGTCTTCCGGATTTTTTATATTGAGTTTGACTAATCCTTTTTCTGTTTTATGAGTTAATTTGCTACCCAAGCCTTTTAAAACTACCGGATAACTAATTTGGCCTCTAGATTTTTCTATTTCATTGATATTATTA